>CAZDSN010000032.1:0-14933 GCA_964507675.1 uncultured Ardenticatenaceae bacterium
CACGGGTCTGCTGATTTTGCTGTTAGCGCGGCGACAGCAGCAGCGCCCGGTTGAACTGCGCCCGCTGCGCGGCTATCGTTCGCTGCTCAACCAGGTAGGACGGGCTGTGGAGAGTGGGCGGCAGATTCACGTGGGCCTGGGCCGCGGCGGTCTACACCAACGCAGCAGCCCCGCAAGTCTGGCCGCCCTGACGACTTTAGAACACCTAGCCGCCAAATCCAGCGCCAGCACCGCCCCGCCCTTTGTGACCGTTAATGAAGGCACGCTGCTGCCGGCAGCGCAGGACAAAGTACGCCAGGCTTATGACGCCGCCGGGCGAACGGGCGAATTGGCCCCCGGACCGGCTCAGTTCATGGCCGACAGTGCTTATCCCTTTGTTTACGCGGCGGCCGCCAATACGTTAATCCACAGCGAAAACGTGGGCAGCAACATCTTACTGGGTCACTTTGGCCCGGAAATCGGTCTCTTATCCGAAGCAGGCAGCCGGCGGCAGGTGGCCCAAATCATAGGCAGCACCGATCTGGAAGCAGTCGCTCTGGCAGCGGCGATTACCGACGACGTGCTGGTGGGAGAAGAGATGCTGGCAGCCGGCGCCTATCTAGAAGGCAAACCATCGCAGGCAGCCAGCCTGCAAGCGCAAGATATCCTGCGATGGGTGATTGTGCTGGCCATTCTGGTTAACAGCCTGATACTTCTCTGGGGAGGTGGCGGCTGATGCGGCGCTGGGGACAACAGGCAAACTGGTTGGTGGCGGCTGCCGCCTTTTTAGTGACCTTAGCCGGGCTGCTGCTAGGCCTGGGCGCCGGTAATTTACTGCTATCCTGGGCCAGCTTCTTAGCCGCTGTCGCTTTAATTTTAGGGGTACTCAATTTGCTGCTCATTCATCTGCGCCGCCTCTTCAAGGGCAACATCTACAGCGCGGTGCTGGTCATTAGCCTGTTGGCGGTGTTAGCCATGCCCCTGACCGACAGCCTGGGGCTGACACAAGACGGAGCGGCGCAGTTATTCACCTGGGTGCAAGCGCCGCTGGAAGCCGCGCTGGCTGCGCTGCTGGCTTTCTTTTTGTTGTTTGCCGGCATGCGCCTGATGCAGCGCGGCCAGCGGGTATGGACCGCCCTTTTCCTGATCACAGCTTTATTGATTCTGTTGGGCAGCGCTCCGCTGCCTGGCGCAGTGGGCAGTTTTTTCGTCATGCTCCGCCAGACCATCAGCAGCGTTGTGGTCAATGCCGGCATGCGCGGCATCCTGATTGGCGTCGCTCTCGGCGCCATTACCATGAGCCTGCGTCTCTTAGCAGGCGCAGAACGTCCTTACAATAACAAATGAGCGCCATACACTGTCCTGTATGCGGCGGCGGCAACCCACCAGGCAGCAAGTTCTGCAATAACTGTGGTTCCCCCCTGCCTCCAGAAACCCACATTATCTGCCCCAACTGCCAGCATTACAATCCCCTGCATTTGCTGTATTGCGACACCTGCGGCACGCGCCTGGTTCCTGAAGACAGCGCGGCTGAACCATCCCCCCCTGAACGAGAGCAGCCTCCCGCGCCCAAAGCATTTAATCTGCCCACCCGCGCCACCGATGATACGGGCGAACTGAAATTGCCCCCGCTCCGCCAACCAGCCATTCACGACTGGCTCAAAGACAGCGACCCGACAGACGCGGCTCCAACCATGCCGCCGCCAAAGCCGCTCCCAACCGCGCCTGAACCCCTGGAACCAGACGCCGAAGCCACAGACCCGGCGTTTGCCGATTTTGCGCGTTGGTTGGAAGACATCCGGGTGGAAGAAAACGCCGAAGAACCGGATGAAGCCCCTCCGCCACCTGCCGAGGCGCCTGCCGCTGCTGATGTGACCACCGGGGCAGACTCAGACAATGAGGTCGTTTCTCCCCGCAACGATTTACCAGAGTGGCTGCGCGCGGCGGCTCCTCGGGGCACGGGCATTCTATCGTCCCCTCCCCGCGACGCCTTTGGCAGCGTCCCGCCTCCTCCCGAACTAGACTCAGCCACTGACGTGCCTGACTGGCTGGCAGAGATTGCACCGCCAGGCACAGGGATGTTAACGACCAAACGCAACCTGGGCGATGACGATATTTTTGACGCCCTGGCTGCTGAATTTGAACTGCCTGATTGGCTGCGCCATCCGGATAAGTCCCCTGAGAACAAAGTGGAGCCGCCGCCTGGGCAAACGCCGCCCGCGCCAGCGCGCCAGGGGGATGACGAAGAGATATCCATCCCCCAAAAACCAGAAGGTACGCCTGATTGGCTGGCGCAATTTGCCGCGGCAGAATCTGATGCTGCTCCATCCCAAATGGCGGCAGAAGCGCTGCCGGATTGGTTGGCAGAATTGGAATTAGATACCCAAACAACGCTGCCGGAAACGGAACTACCCGACTGGCTGGCGGCAGCAGAACCCGCTCCGCCAGAGCCTGATGAACCCGGTTTAGCGGAGGCCCATCTACCTGACTGGTTAGCTCCTTTAGCGGCAAAAGCCCCCGGCTCCCCCCCCCCAGAGGCGCCACCCAGCGCCGTGGCAGAGCAGCCCATCGAGCCAGAGGCAGCCTCGTGGCTCAGCGCCACGCCCCCGGAGGAATCTTTCGTCGCCCCGGCTGAACCGACAGCGCCAGCCGGCAGTGACGAAACAACTGGCGTCAAGCCGCTGTCGTGGCCACATGTGCAGGATGAAGCAGCGCTTGATTCAGCCCAGGCCACTTTGCTGGCAGCAGAGCGAACGGCAGCCGGCGATTTTCCGGATTGGCTGCAAGAAGTAGAAGAGGCAGCGACAGAGGAAGAAGCCCAGGCGGAACTGCCCGATTGGCTGGCGGCAGTAGACACCGAAGAACAAGAGAGCGAAGATCTGGCGATCGGTCTGACTTTCACGCCGGCATCGCTGGCAGAGGATTTGCCAGATTGGTTTGATACGTTGTTCCGGGATGGCACCCTGGAGGAAACAGCGCCGGCAGCCGATGCCGGGGCAGAACTTCTGCCCGGTTGGTTAACGGAATTCGCAGACGAAGTCGTTTTGACAGAGGCTGCAGCTGAAGCAGAAGCCTCTGTTAAAGCAGAGGTTACGGCTGAAACAGAGGCCGTGGCTGAAGCAGCCAGCATAGACATCGCTTCATTTGAGCAGGGTGAGCCGGAACAGGTAGAGCCGGCGGATCTGCTTGGGTGGTTAAGTCATTTGCCGGCGGCCCAAACGCCTGCCGAATTTGACGCCGATCCAGGTCTGGGGGATTTAGCTGGCGATGAATGGCTGGCAGAAGCATGGCCGGCAGGGGAAAGCGCCGCCGCGCCCCCCGCCGATCAATTGGTCAAGGAGACGGATGAGCTAGCCAGCGCTGAATTGCCTGACTGGCTGCAAGACAGTCTGCGCCGGTCACCGGATGATGCCGGCGCGCCCTCCCTCACTGACCTATTTGCGGCATCTGAGAGCAGGGAAACGCCGGCAGGCGCCAAACTCACCGATCTCCCTGATTGGCTACAGCCGTCTGACGCCGACAGCTTTGATGCGGCGCTGCAAGCGGCGCTGTCATCACGCAATGAGGCCGGGCCGACCTTTGGCGCGGGAGACGAATGGAGCGACGTATTGGAGGCCATGCCGGGCGACGGTCTGGATATTACCCTCCCGTCCGCCAGCGAATTTGCCGGCATGGGCGCTGCCGCCAGTGAGTTGGTCGCCGCTGATATTCCGGAATGGCTGCAACCATTCAAACCCCATGAACTGCGCGCCCCTGGCGAAATCTATGCCCCCACAGAACCTGTTCAGGAAACAGGGCCCCTGGCCGGCATGCGCGGCGTCATTGACATCGAACCCGTCATAGCCCAACCGAGGCAGGCGGACAACGAACTACCTCAGTTTACAGTCACGCCCATGCAGCGGCAGCAGGCCAGTTTGTTACGCCAACTGGCGCAAGCCTCTCCTGCGCCCATGATGGCTGCCGATGCCGTACAGCAGCCCGCTATGCCTGTGTGGCTCCGCCTGCTGTTGGCGCTGCTGCTGCTGGCGGCATTGATCACTGCCGCTCTGCTGCCCAATCTGGTCAACGACCTGGTGGGAACAGCGGCAGCGGCGCTGCCGGCCGGCGCTGCCGCCGCCAACGAAATCATTGAAGTAGCCGCCGGCCAGCCCGTGCTGGTGGCCTTTGATTACACACCGGCCATGAAGGGCGAATTAGGGCCGGCAGCGCAGTTGCTGCTGGCGCAACTGGCGACCAATGGCAGTCCCGTTCTGAGTATCAGCCAATCAGCCGCTGGCGTAACATTGGCAGGGCAAGCCATGGGCCAGACGGCAGACCTGAATGGAACCAATCTGGGTTATTTACCTGGGGAAGCTGTGGGCTTGCGTCTGCTGGGGCAGTGCGTGGCCGCGCCGGATTCATGCCAGACGATTGCCGGCAGCCCCCTCGCTCTCAACCGCTCTGGAGAACCTGTCGGCCTGATCATCCTGATCACCGCAGATCAGGAAAACCTGATCAACTGGGTAGAGCAGGTAGGCAGCGCCAGCCAGACGCCGCTGCTGGCTGTGGTCACGCAGTCGCTCAGCCCCGCCGCCGGCCCTTATTACGCCAGCGGGCAGTTGGCCGGCCTGATTGAAGGCCTGCCGGCAGCAGCCGCTTACGAACGCCTGGTCAATGGCGCTGCCGGTCCGGTAACCGCCCTGAGCCATACGCAGGCCCTGGCTTATTGGCTGGTGATTCTGCTCTTAGTGGGCGGCAATTTAATCTACCTGGCCGCCAGTCTGCTCTCGCGGCGGCGCGGCCAATAAGGACGTAGCGAATACACCGACACATTAGTACACCAACCCTGGCTTGATCTAACATGAACGTCTTGATCGGCTTTATCCTGACCCTCCTTATCTTCAGCTATTTATGGCGCGATAATCCGGCCTATCGCCTGGCAGTGCATCTACTCGTGGGCGTCAGCGCAGGTTATGCAGTCGTGGTCGTCTTTCGCGATTTTCTGTGGCCTGTCTATACCAGTATGCGCGCCGACAACAGCAACGCCTTATGGCTGGTTCCCGTTTTCTTTGCCACTCTCCTGCTCTTCAAACTGGCGCCGCGCCTGGCCCCCTTAGGCAGCAGCGCTATGGCCTTGCTCGTCGGCGTGGGCGGCGCGGTAGCCCTGGTTGGGGCAATCAGTGGGACGCTGCTGCCACAGGTCTTAACCAACAGCGGCGGCGTGGCTGGTCTTCTTAGCGCCCTGCTGACCATTGTTATTTTGCTCTACTTCCGCTTTACGCGCACAGCCCAACCCACCGGGGACGCCTGGTCCCATCTACCACGTTGGCAGCAAGTGGTAAACGCGCTGGGTCAGGCTGTACTCATGATAACGCTGGGCGCAATTTTTGCCGGCGTCCTCAGTACCAGTCTCGTGCTGCTCTCCGACCGTATTATCTATTTTATAAACGAGCTGGGCGGCCTGCTGGGGGCTGTGGCTTCATGACCCCTGAATCAGAAACCCTTCACGTCAGCGAATCATTCCTGGTAGCCGACATTGGGCACACCCATACCAATGTGGCGTTGTTTGACGTGGTCAAGGGCAGCTACCGCTTTATTGGTTACGCCCAGTCCCCCACAACCCTGAGCAGCCCCTGGAATAACGTGACCATTGGGGTGCAGCAGGCCATTGCCCGCCTGGCAAACCGCATCCAGCGCCCCCTGCTAGACCGCCAGGGATGGCTGATTACGCCAGCCAACAGCGCTGGCGCCGGCGTGGACAATTTTGCGGTCACCGTCAGCGCCGCAGCCCCGCTCAAGACAGTCGTGGTCGGGCTGCTGGATGAGGTCAGCCTGGCCAGCGCCCGGCGTGCCTTGCAAACAGTCTATGCGCGAGAGGTAGACCATCTCAGCCTGTCTGACACCCGCAGCGAAGCGGAACAAATTGATGCTATCATCCAACATCGTCCCGATCTGATTTTTATTGCCGGCGGCACAGATGGCGGCGACACCATGCAGGTCACCCGGTACATAGAAACGGTCGCCACGGCCCTGGAACTGCTGGCACAAACGGACGTCCATCGTCCGGAAGTGGTGTTTGCCGGCAATCGCCAACTACGCGCTGCCGCCGCCAGCCGCTTACGAAGCATTGCCAACGTTCATGCCATTGACAACGTCCGTCCCAGTCTGGAAACGGAGCAACTGCACGCTGCCCGCCAGATCGCGGCCACACTGTATGAAGACCTGAAGGTCAGCACCCTGCCCGGCTTTGATGACATTGCCGCCTGGTGCCAATATCCAGTCATGCCCACGGCTCAGGCGTTTGCCCGTATCAGCCATTATCTGGCCGCCGTCAGCCACGGGCGGGTATTAGGCCTGGACGTGGGCAGCGACAGCGTCACCCTTGTTGCCGCAGCGCCCGAACGCAACCAACTCCTCGTGCGCACTGATTTAGGTCTGGGCAGCCCCATGGGCTATGCCCCCCAGGTGCTGGACATTGACGCCGTGTTAAACTGGATGCCGACCAACGGCATTAACGCCGAGACATTGCACGATTTTGTGCTGAATAAGACGCTCTACCCCTATTCGCTGCCGGTTACGGAAACGGAACTGCGACTGGAGCAGGCCATGACGCGGGAAATGCTGCGGCATACCGTGGCGCGAGCGGCAGCCAGTTGGGGTTGGGCGAAAGATGCCATACCTGCTTTTAATTTGCTGCTGCTGCGTGGCGGGATTTTTCATACCACGCCGCGCCCTGGTCAAACAGCCTTAATGGCTCTGGATGCGCTGCAACCCACGGGAATTTTCGCCCTGGCGATTGACCGGTATGGCGTGCTGCCGGCCCTTGGCGCGCTGGCTGCGCATAAACCATTAGTCACCGTGCAGGCATTGGAAGGAGGCGTGTTGGTAGACCTGGGCTGGGTGATTGCCCTGACGGGTCGTGGTCAGGCGGGACAAAAGGCGTTAGACCTGCGCTTAGAAACAGAGGGGCAGGGGACGCTAGAAGTCGAAGTCTCGTTTGGGGCGCTGGAAGTGCTGCCGCTGGCTTTAGGGCAAAAAGCCAGGTTAACGATCAAACCGGCCTCGCGCCAGTTTGATATTGGACTGGGGCCAGGCGAAGGACACAGTCTGATGGTGCAGGGCGGCCTGGTGGGCGTTATTGTAGACGCCAGAGGCCGGCCGCTGTCGCTGCCGGCAAATCAAGAGGCCCGCGGCGAACGGTTGCGCCAATGGTTGTGGGATATGGGCGGGTAATAAATCAGACCCACCGGTCCCTGCTTTGATTTTGGTTGGATGGACGAACGAATATGCTGTTTTATGCCGGCATCACCCACGTCAAACTGCTCACCACCATTCGGCGCGAACGGCTGCTGCCTACCCCTGGAGAAGTTGTCGTGCGGCGCGGCCAGGAAGTTACAGCCGTGCAGGTGGTAGCGCGCACGCCGCAGCAGACCAGTTACACCCTGGTTGATGGCAGCCAGGCTTTGGGTGTGCCGCCAGCCATGCTGGAGCAGTATCTGGTTGTCCCTCCAGGCACGGCTGTGGCCCAGGGAGCGCCGCTGCTGCGCAAGAAGGGGAATTTAGGCAGCAGTAAAGTCGTCAAATCCCCGCTAGATGGCGTGTTGTACCAGGTCACCCAGGGACGCATCATCTTACAGAAACGGGCAGTTTTATTTGAACTGCGGGCGCTCATGGCCAGCGAAGTGGCCCAGGTTTTCCCCAACCTGGGGGTCGTGCTGGACACACCCGGTTCCTTAATTCAAGCCTTATGGGATTCGGGCAAGGAAGGTGTGGGAAAGATTCAAGTAGCCACAGCCACGCCCAGCGATACGTTGATGGAGGAGCAGACCGGCGCGGCTGTGCGTGGCGCTGTGGTAGTGGCCGGGCGCGTGGACCGGCTCGATCTGCTCCATCAATTGGAGGATAATGGCGGGCGTGGTTTAATTGTAGGGAGTATGCCGGCATCCATCTGCCGCCAGGCGCACACTTTCTCTTTTCCTATCTTCATTACAGACGGAATTGGCCATTATCCGATGGCGGCTCCTATTTTTGACCTCTTGCAGCAGTCACAAGAACGCACCGCCACCCTCTTTTGCCGTCAGGCTGACCGGCGCGACAGCCGCCCGGAAATCGCCATTCCGCTGCCAGCGACCGATGTTGCTGACAAAAACACCAGGCGCGGTGAAACCATTACCGCCGGGCAAACCGTGCGCATCGTGCGCGCGCCCCATCAAGGACAGATAGGAAAGGTGCAAGCCGTTTATTTGCACGCTCGTCCAACCCCTGTTGGCGCACGTTTGCCAGGCGCAGACGTGCTTTTGCCCGATGGTCAGGTCGTATTTGTCCCTTATGCAAATCTTGATTTAATATTGTAGATAGTTCTCATTGCCGATGAGCGTTTGCTCTTCTGTGGGCGGGTTGACAGGCCGCCCATTTTCGGGACACTCCTGCATGAACGGGCACACCGTTCGACAGAGCGTAAGCCGCTCACACCACAGTCATGAGGAATGAAAGTTCGTCGCCCGAATATCCTGGTTCGGGCAATCGGACAGGGCCCTGTCCAACTTATAAAGGAGAACCACGATGTCCGAAGACTTTTCAGATGAATTCCTGGTTGAAGAAGAAGGCGGTTCATCTAACCGGCCATTCCTGATTGCCGTTTCTGCCTTGATAGTTATTTTGCTGCTGGCTATTGCCTGCACGGCTGTCTATGCAACCAGGAATCGAGACGCGCAAAGCGCCACCCGCGTGGCCATCGAGGCCACCAATGAGGCCATTTCCACCCAGAATGCGTTTGTCACTCAAACGCTGGAAGCGCGCGCCACGGAAGCTGCCCGTCCCACGGAAACGCCGCAGCCCACAGCCACAGAGCGTCCGACTGAAACGCCTCTCCCCACAGCGACCGACACTCCAGAACCTACCGAAACGCCAGTGGTGGTGGTTGACTTGTTGGCTACGCCTACGCCAGACTTTTCGGGCGCAGGCAATGTTGGCGGCGGCGGCGGTAGCGGCACAGCCAGCGGCAGCGGTGGCACAGGTGTAGGCGGTGGAGCCATCGTCACGCCCACACCCATCACCGGCACAGCAGGCACGGGCGTGCTGCCGACAACGGGCATCGGTGTGTGGGGCGCCATTGGATTGGCCTTCGTGGCTTTGTTTGTGTTGCTGGCGGCGCGTCGTCTACGCAGCAGCATGTAAGACCAGCTTCTTCTGGGAAGCCGTTTCTCCTTGGAAGCCGCTTCCTGACAATCTGGCTGCCAGTTTGTTTATCTGGTAGCCAGATTCGATCTGATGCTGCCCAGGGTAACCAGCGGGCAAAGGCCGCTGTGAAATACCATGACAATTCCGGCCAAGATTTTGTTACTTGAAGATGATCAGGCGTTGCTGAACGGTATTGCTGATCTTTTGGCAGAGCTGAGAACACAGGGGTACGACGTTGACGTAACAAAAGCGACCAACGGCCAGGAAGGCATAGAACTGCTTAACCGACAAACGCCGGATCTGATCATTTCCGATATCATGATGCCTGTGATGAATGGGCTGGAATTCTTGAAACGTGTACGGGAAAAACCAGACTGGTTGCACATCCCTCTCATATTTCTGACTGCCAAGAGCGGCCGGCAAGACTTTCTCGAAAGCCGGACCCTGGGCGCGGAGCTCTTCATTCCCAAACCTTTTGATCCCCCGGATCTCTTAGCGCTGGTCAAAAGCCAACTCGACCGGACGCGGCAATTGCAGCAGGTGCGGGCGCAAAGTTTTGCGGATTTGAAGGATAACATTTTGCTGGTGTTAAGCCACGAGTTCCGCACACCGCTAGGACTCGTCACCATGTCGCTTGATTTGTTGGCAGAGGGCGTCAAACATTGGGAAAGCACCAATACATTGCAAAAATATCTGGAGAGCATTCAGACTGGTTACCAGCGGATGACTCGCCTGGTGAATGATCTAATCACGATTATCGAACTGCGTACAGGGGAAGCGGCTCATCAGTTTCAGACACAGGCAGCCGTCATCAGTAATATAAGCGAGTTGTTCTGGATTGCCGGCATTGCCCGCGAGGAAGATGCTCATAAATATCAAATCAGGTTCCACTACAATATTCCCCGCCACCTGCCGCCAGTCTGGGGCATCGCCGACAACCTGAGTGACATTTTCCGGCGACTGATTGACAATGCCATTCGCTTTACCGCCTACAGCTCACAACCCGGTAAAGACGTTTACCTGTCAGCTTTCACCACAGACGCCGAAATCCATTTTCAGGTAGGCGATAATGGCATTGGTCTACCCGGTCATGCGCAAGATAAAATTTTCGACCTGTTTTACCAATACAACCGGCAGCAGTTAGAGCAGCAAGGGTCAGGGGCAGGTCTGACCATTGTCAAAGGGCTGGTGGAGCTACATGGTGGTCAGATTGAGGTACAAAGTCAGGAAAATGCCGGCACACTCTTCACCATTCACCTCCCTATTTGCCGCAACAGCGCGCCTGGAGAGGCCGTTAGCCCCGCTCCTGCCTGCCCTGAAGTGACCATCCTGGTAGCCGAAGATGACTATTACTTGCTGCAAGGGCTGCGCGACCTGCTGGAATATTATTACGATGGCCCTTATAAATTCCAGGTGCTCACCGCCACCAACGGCCTGGCGGCCCTGGAAATATTGAACCACACTGTACCCGATCTGATTATTTCCGACGTCATGATGCCCAAGATGGATGGCTTCAAGCTGCTAGAAAAAGTGCGGGCTAATCCTGACTGGATTCAAATCCCTTTCATCTTCCTCACTGCCAGAGGTGACAAACAAGATGTACACCACGGGCGCAGCATTGGCGCGGAGGAGTACATCGCCAAGCCTTATGAAACAAACGACTTACTAATGCTCATCACCACCCAACTCAACCGTCATTTTGAAGTGCAGAGCGTATTGAACCAAAACTTTACGGCCTTCAAACGCAGCATTTTAGACCTGATGCAGCCTGACCTGCGACTGCCGTTGGACCTGGTGAACGTCTATTCGCAGCAGTTGGACCAAAGCCTGCAAAGCGCCGACTCCGATTCCAGCTTAAAAACGTCTCTACAGGGTTTGCGAACAGCCAGCCAACAACTCTCCCACCTGGTCGAAAACTTCATTACCCTGGCGGAAATTAAGACAGGCGAGGCCACCAACGCTTTCAACTATCGAGCAGGAACCATCGAGGGAGTTGGCGCTTTGTTCTATCTCATCGTTGATGCCCAACGCGATCAGGCAGAAAACAAGGATGTCCATTTCCACTTCGATATTCAGGCGGATTTACCCATCATTTTTGGCGACAGCGAAGGGTTAGAGCGGTGTCTGGAGCAGTTGGTGCGCAGCGGCAGCGCGGCCTGCCAGCAAGCCGGCGGCGACCTTTACTTTGCCGCGCACACTGCTGGCGGTGAACTCCATCTCTCTATGCGCGTGGCTGGGGCGGCATTGCCGGCATCTGACGCCGCCCGATTATCCGCCCTTTTTAGCGGCAATGACGACGCAGCTTTAACCGTCCCCCTCTACGGCCCCGCCCTGACTGTCGCCAAAGGCATTATGGATTTGCATAAAGGGCGTATTGAGATGGATAATGATAAGGAAAAAGGCTGCACCTTCACTTTGATATTGCCGCCCTACCAACCTTAACTTGCCACCACTCGCAGCGTAACCGTTCGGCTCTCTGTAAAACCAGACCCACCAGGGTTCTGGCTGAACGCTTACCTCACGGCCATTGGCCGACGATCAAACGACCATTCTACACGAGGAGAAAAAATGGCATCCCTACTTGAGAAAACACAGACGCTCATTTCCGCCAATTTGCACGCTATGGTTGACCGCGCTCTGGAAGCCAATTCCGTCGCCGTGCTCAAGCAGTACATTCGCGACGCTGAAACCAACCTGGATGAGTTGGAAGACGCCGCCGCCACCGTAGGCGGCGAAGTCAAAACATTGGAACGTAAATACCTCCAATACAAAAAAGAAGCGGATCGGCTAGATCGCAACATTGACACCTTTCTAATGCAAAACAAAGCCGACCTGGCGCGCGCGGCTCAAAACGAACTGAACACTGCCCGCAATCTGCAAGAACGGTACCATACCCAATGGGTGCAGCAGCAGCGAGAGTATGAAGCTTTGTCAAATGCTCGCCTCAAGCTGCAAGCCAAGCTGAACACCATTCGCCAGGAACAGCGCGAGCTGGAGGCCGTCATTGCGCTGGCTGAATCCAAAGAAAAGACGGTGGAAGCCATTAAAAAGGTGGATGATGTGGCCGGCATTGGCGACAGCGACATCGCCCGTTTGCGCGAAAATATCTATGCCCGTCTAGATAAAGCGTCCGCCCAATCAGAAATGTACGCGGACCGGCTGGATAACCAGATGGACGAGGTACTGGGCAAGGCAGAAATTGATTTGCAGTTGGAAGAACGTAAGCGCCGCCTGGGACTGAGCGAAGCGGAGGCGTCGGTTGAAGAAGAAGCGGATACCATGGGCAAAGCCGCCGCTGACGAATAATCAAGAACAACACCGCATCCCCCATGACAAGTAGTTCTCGCCAGGCCCTGGAAAAACGGGTGCAAAAGGCGCTCTTCCAACATGCCCTGTTCCGTTGGGAGAGCGCCATGGTTATTGCCCTCACCTTGCTGTTGGCCGCCTTCAGCTCGCTGCTGCCTGGCGATATTCCTGCCTGGGCCTGGCTGGCGGGCGGCGCACTCAGTGAGGCAGCCCTGGTTTACGTCAGTCTAAAAGACCCCAAAGCGGGCGACAAAGTCGTCGCCAATTTACTGCAAACGGAGTTCAAACCCGAACGTCTGCACAGCAAAGAATTGCAAAACCAGATTCAAAAAGGATTAGATTATCGCCAGCGTATCACCGCCGCCATCCAGACCCAGGCGGATGGCATCCTTAAAGACAATCTGGTGACTACGGCCCAGGTCATTGATGAATGGCTGGAAAACATTTACAGCCTGGCAGAACGGTTGGATCGGTATGAACAACAGTCTGAGGTGCTGCAGCGCGACCGCCAGAACGCCTACAACCGCATTATGGATCTGAAATCTCGTCAGGATCAGGAGCGAGATAATGCCGTGCGCAGCCAGATTCAGGTGACATCGGAGAGTATGCAGCACCAGATAGACACCATTGATGCCCTGGAAAATACGATGAAGCGGGCCAGACTCCAACTTGAGCACACGCTCAGCGCCCTGGGAACCATTTACTCTCAATCCATGCTGGTGGATGCCAAAGACATTGACAGCGGCCGCGCCCGCCGCCTGCAACACGAAATCGCCGAAGAAGTGCAGCAACTTGGCGATATCCTCAGCGCCATGGACGAAGTCTATCAGGCTACTCCTGACCAGGCCGTATAAACTTGTCAAAACTCTCTGGCTTTGATACTATCAACGGTTGCTATCATAAAACCTTATAATTGGAGTAAATGGCTGTGAAAGTTTTGTTGAAACAAGATGTGGAAAAATTGGGGTTTGCCGGGGAAGTGTACGCGGTAGCTGATGGCTACGGGCGCAACTTTTTGATCCCCCGCGGTCTGGCGGTGAAGGCAACGCCCAAAGTGATGAAACAGGCAGAATCGTGGCGGGAACGCGCTGCCGCCCGCCGGGCGCAAATGCGGGCCGAATTTGCGGCGCTGGCTGAGCGTGTCAGCGCCACCGAGCTGATATTTGAAGCCAAAGCCGGGGAAACGGGCAAGTTGTATGGCTCCATTACCACCGCCGATGTGGCTGAACAGTTGAACGCGAAACTGGGTACAGACCTGGACCGCCGCCTGATTATGGGCGAGCCGCTGCGCCAATTGGGTAAACATCACGTGGCTGTGCGTTTGTCTGCAGACTTCCATCCCCAGGTAACGGTGATCATCCGTCAGGAAGGGGCAGCGGCAGAAGGCGAGGCAGAAGCTGAAGACAATGTCGCCGAGCTGGCAGAAGAAGCGTGATAGCTCAGGGACAAAGGCTGCCAGGGTTCTTGTTGTAGACTGTTACCACCCGGCGGGTTGGGCTGTAAACATAGAATCGGGCAGCCCTGGTATTTAACTGGTTGATGAGACTTTGCTGATAGCTGCCTCGGAAGCTATCTGTTGTCCATTTGAACAACGCCTATTGGACAAAGCCACTGTTCCTCCTTCAGTGGCTTTTCATTTTCAGAGAGCTACTCTCTTAGAGAGCCGCCCTCATCTGGTATTCATAAAACACGGTGAACAGACGTGGACGAACTTGGCAGTATTCTGCGTGAAGCGCGAGAAGCCCAAGGGCTAACACTGGCACAGGCCCAGGCGACCACACGTATCAACACAAAGTTTCTGGAAGCCTTGGAACGGGGCGATTATGCTTTTTTGCCAACACCCGTGCACGTGCGCGGCTACTTGCACAACTACGCTAAATTCCTGGGGTTGGACCCGCAGCCGCTGCTGGAACGTTACGAGGTCAGCAAGAATTACCAGCCGACGCCCGTGCCGGCCAACAGTAACCGGTTGGCTTCGCCCGATAACCCGCTGGCTTCACGGGAAGACCAGGTGTTTTTCAACCCGGTCAACGTGGATTTGGGGCAAAAAGGGCGCGATCCTGAGTCTTTCATGAGGCTGGCCATCATTGTGGCTCTACTCGTGCTCATTGGTCTGGCTGTCAACCGCTTCTTCTTTAACAACGAAGCCAGCGATGCCGATCTTTCCGCAGCGGTTAGCGCGATTTTGAATAGTGATCAGGCCGAAGGCACGCCTGAGGCCACGATTTTGCCCAATGCTACGCCGGCCCCGGCCAGCGATGAGGCCATGATTTCCACCAGCCGCAATGTGATTGAACTGCCCACGCCAACAGCCACAATTCCCCAATTGCCGGCAACCATGGAGCAAATAGACCTGCGCCTGGAAATTACCGAACGTACCTGGCTGCGCGTAACCATAGACGGCGAGGTTGTCTACGAAGGCCTGGGGCGGCAGGGCCAGACGCTGGAATGGACAGCCCAACAGCAAGTTCAATTGTTGACAGGGAATG
>CAZDSN010000033.1:0-1342 GCA_964507675.1 uncultured Ardenticatenaceae bacterium
TTTTTTAGGGGGTATTTGGGGCGCTGGCGCGCCCCAAATACCCCGTTGTGGCTGGTTTGCAGCATGTATGC
The DNA here is from genome assembly GCA_964507675.1 of uncultured Ardenticatenaceae bacterium. Lineage (GTDB taxonomy): Bacteria > Chloroflexota > Anaerolineae > Promineifilales > Promineifilaceae > JAGVTM01. The sequence continues at coordinate 72 of CAZDSN010000033.1, forward strand.
GCCGCATTATTGCGATTGCTTGGGCGTGGTTAAAGGGGTAGGCGTGGTTTGGGCGGCGCATGGGTTTCAAATGGTTATACTGAAGCGGCGGCAGAACCAGTCCATATCGCGCTGGCGGTGAGCAAAGAGGCAGTCGCGGTGGGCGAGGGTGTCGTCCAGAAAGGCGCGCGCCAGGCTGTGGTGGAAGTCGGGATGGGCCATCATGGGGCGCAGGGCGCGCGCCAGGCGGACTTCGTCGAAATGGGATAGTATCAGCCGCAGTTTGTTGTAAAGCGCCTGGCTGGCGTCCACGGCATAAGGGTGGCGGGGGCGGAAGAGGTGGAAGACCAGGCTGGCAGGTTGAGCCAGGACGCGGTAGCCATATAACCAGAGGCGCAGGCAGAGTTCGATGTCTTCGCTGCCCCAGCGGGTCATGCCGGCATCATATCCCCCCACCGCCCGAAAGACGGCGGCGGGGATGGCCTGGCAGGCACCGATGTGGAAGGGGACTTCGGCGACGGCGGCGGGCGGGGGCAGCCAGACGTTTTCCAGACGGGCGTCGCCCCAGGTGATGCCGCAGGCGCGGGTGGTGATTTCGTGAATGCCGGCAAAAACAGGGCCGGCCATGCCCACAGCCGCACCTTGCAGAGCCGATACCAGCGGCGCTAACCAGCCAGGCGGCACGTAGCAGTGGGCGTCCAGAAAGACCAGCGCCTGCCCGCGGGCGCGCGCCGCGCCCAGATTGCGCGCCCCGGCGATGCCCAATCCCTGCCCCTGCACCAGCCGCAGCCGCGGATCGTCGCCGCGCCCCAGGGCTGCCGGCGCGCTGCCATCGTCCGAGCCATCATCTACAATGATCACCTCCAGGTCTACGTCGCCGCTGTTTTGCAGCACATACCCCACGGTGTCTACCAGGTTCTGGCCCTCGTTGTGCGCCGGCAGAATCACGCTAACTTGCATCACCCGCGCCTCATCATGCCGATGGCGTTGTTCTTCAACTCGGCCACGCGCACTTCGGAAATGCCCAGGATTTGCGCCGCCCGATCTGCCGGCAGGGCGGCGAACTCCAGCACACTGGTGATCCCATTCTGGCGTAGTTTGCCGCCGCGTACCTCGCCCACGCCGAACACGTCCTCCACCGGGCGCATGGCTCCAGCCACCAGATCAAACTCCTGGGGATCAAAGCCAAATCCCAAAGGCGGGCCAGCAACAATGCCCCCCGTAGGCAAGATACCCGTTGGCAAGATACCCGTTGGCAAGATGCCTGTAGGCAGGATGCCCGTTGGCAAGAT
>CAZDSN010000033.1:1442-8904 GCA_964507675.1 uncultured Ardenticatenaceae bacterium
GATGCCTGTGGGGAGGATGCCTGTGGGGAAGATGCCCGTGGGGAGGATACCTGTGGGGAAGATGCCCGTCGGCTGCTGCGGCAGGGTCACGAAGAGGAATACATTGAAATCGGCGCTGTTAAGAGCCGGGCGACCATCGGGGAACAGCACCAGGAAGGGAAGCTGGAGCGGTTGGAACAGGGGGAAGACCGTCAGCAAGAGCGTGATCTCGGTGGGGCTGCTGTCCACGATGTTGGCGGTGACACCCCCGCCGAGGAAGACGACTTCCATCGCGCCCGCCAGCCCCTGGCCCAAGACGCGCACGTTTTCGTAGGTGATCGGTTCCTCCCGGTTTCCTTCAACTTGCGCCGGCTGGATGGCGTCAATACGCCCAGGAAGCGGCGGCGTCTGCTGGCAGTGGCAGCGGACATACTCTTGCAATATCCACCCGTTGAGCAGGCGGCGGCGGTCAGTCCAGTCGTCAATGGCCACAATGCCTTGATCGTTGACGGTGATGGTAGCCAGCACCAGCCCATTGTCATCTGCGTCCAGCACGGGGGGACAGGGAACGTGCGCCTGACCGCAGACGATAGCCTCTAACTGTTCGCAACTCAGGCTGCTCTGGTGGGAGTCCGGCAGGCAGCAGACAATTTCCAGGCGGTAGCCTTCGCGCGCGCGGATATAGTCGTAACTGCTGCCGGGGGGGGCGCATTTTGCCGGCATCAACGGCTGCGCGCAGACCAACGTTTCATCAGGATAAACGACCAGATAGACCAGATTACCCGCCGTTGTTTCCCAGCAAATTTGCAGCAGCAGCGTCTCATTTTGCGGCGCAGTGATGGTCACATTCGTAATACCTGCGCCCGCCAGCCGCACCGTCTCCGCCTGCCCGCCCTGCTCGCTCGTCTGCGCAGAATCCACCAGCGCCCCGGCGGCGTCAAACGCCTCCAACAGCACCGGGCCAGCGCCACCCATCAGGGTCAATGTCACTGCCGATGCGGCCTGTGGCAGGGCTATCGTCGTCTGCAAAAAGCAGTTGAAACCCACAAATTCCCCCCACCCTTCAATGCGCGTATTGGGCACAGGCGCGCCGCTGCGCCAGCCTGTGAAAACAGCCTCTTCATACGTGACAGGATTGGGACCTTCACTGTCCGGCTCCATTTCCATAAAATTGACGCAAGTCACGACCGGTTCCGCGCCGGGCGCGCCAGGCTCTGCGCACGGGTCGGGCGCGCCCAAACATGCCTCCACGCCTGCCTGAATATCAAAGGGGAGCGCGCCAGCCGGAATGACTACCTCATCCCCCTGCGGCGTCAGACCATACCCCTTTGCCACCTGTACCTGCCAGGAGGAGCCATCCACGCCGCTGACGGTCGCGCCGCAGACCACGCCCCACCCATGCAGGGCGCGGTTATGCTGGCGCAGCCGTTCGCGCACGTAATCCTGACCCAGGTTAAGGTCGGCTGCGGTTAACTGCTGCCGTTCAACGTATCTCGGCCTGAGCAGGCCACTGCCATTGTTTGCCATTACAGCCTCCTCTCTAGCCACGCTCGCCGACGGTCAGCCAGCTTTCAAACGTTGTGCCCTGGCGGCCATTACCCGTAGGCAGTCGCCCGCCAATGTGGTTGCCATCAATGGCCCGATCTTCTTCGCTCAGGGCAAAGTCGGAACGGAAAACAATGCGGAAGAACGGGTCAGGCAGTTCCTGGAAAAATTCCCAGGGAACCTGTGGATCCTCAGGGATAAAAATCAGACGCACACCCATTGCGAACTCCTGATTTTGGACGGGACGAATGCTCAAGATGAGACCATTGCCATCTGTCTCATATTCCACTGGTTGGTGCACAGCGCTGGGGATGAGGCATTCGCACAGCAGCCCATTTTGATCAGGATAGCGCACATAAAGCTGGAATATTTCGCTGCGCGTGCGGGTGGCGGGGTTGCCTGGTTCCATCTCACGGAAAATCGAGGCCATCTGCACCAGTTTGGGATCGCCTTCGGCTGTACCGAAACCAATGACAAACCCCATATTCTGTTCTCGTGGGTCGCTGGTATCCCATTGGGGATCCGTCATGACTTCCTCAATAAACTGGGAAACAGATGTGGCGACATGGCGATCATGCCGCCAACTCAAGGCGACAATGCGCACTAAATCCTCGTCGCCGCCCTGGCCGGGTAAACCCTGGGGAATGCCCAGCACCAGCCGTTGGTCTCCTTCGGGGTCGCCGGCGATAGGAACCAACGCGGCTGTGGCTGCCGACCCAGGAGGGAGCGTGTTCGCCTGCGCCTCTGTGATACCTGGACCGCGCACACCAGGCGCACCTGGCGTACCTGGCGCGCCTGGCGCACCCGGCGCGCCTGGTTCGCCCGGCTCACCCGGCTCACCCGGCTCGCCTGGCAGACCGGGTTCGCCCGCCGGGCCACGGGGCCCGACCAACCCTTCAGCCATGCGCGTCTCTAACATGCAGCGAATCACTTCCACAATGTTGTTGGTGCTGGGCACAAGGGGACGGTGCGTCAGGTTATCAATAGCGTTTTCGTCGTCTGCCGCTGACTCCGCATCCTTAATAGGCTCGCCCAGTTGGTAATGGGGCACGTGCGCCAGAATGACGCAGTGCTCTTCTGGCTCTTCGGCGCAGGCGGGGCAGCCTTCCAGCGCGGTAGTGAATAAGTCGTCACAGGCGGCTTCTTCCACGTTCAGGATAGCCACCAGGCCACGGGTGGGCTGATTTTCGGATTCATCATCGGCGGCTACGTAAAGCCGCCCGCCCTGCACCGCCAGACGTTCATAGCGGGCCATTCCGGACACATTTTCGCGTGTGCCCAGGGGATCGGCGGCAGGCGTGTCGCCGGGCGCAGCAATAGCGTCTATGTCAATAGTCTGCACCTGTGCCTGCTCTTCGGCGGACGTTTGCAGCACGTAAGCCCAGCGTTCGTTGGGGGCCATAGCCAGGTCTTGCGGCGTGGTCAGCCAGGCGCCGCCGCGACCGTCAGGATGCAGCTGCAGCGAGCCGAGGCTGGTGTCCAGGGCATAGCGGGAAAGATAGGCGTGATCGGCGTCAGCCGTCAACAGGTAAAGGTATTGGCTGTCGCGGCTGGTGCAGACAGCCACCGGCGTCTGGTCGGTATCCAGCGGCGTCAGTTCGGTCATGGTGGCAACTTCGACAACGCGCACCTGGCTGTTGGTTACATCCACGGCAAAGACGTAGCGGCCATCGAGGGTGATGTTCAGGACGGACGCGCCGCGCAAAGCGGGGCCGTCGGGCTGGTTAAAAGGGGTGTTTAGTTCCAGGCTGCGAAAGCCAACCGGGCCCGTGAGCGGGGGATCGGGCAGGGTCAGCCAGTCATCCAAAGCCGCTTTTTCCCAGGTGAGCAGTTGGCCCGTGTCCAGTTTAAGGGCAAAGAGGGCGCCGGTGGCGGCGGAGACAACCAGGCGGGCCGGTTCGTTGAGGTGGATAATGCCGGCGCTCTCCGCCTCGTGCCGGATACGCGATTCCTTAAAAACAGCAATACCAGGGGCAGGCAGCGGGTCGCCGCCATCTTCCGGCGGCGGCGCAGGTAAGCCGCCCGTTGCCAGGAAAATCAGATCGCCCAGCAGCGTCAACGCCAGATCGGTGGGATTGACGCCGCCGTCTACTGCCGTAATCAGGTCGTGGGTATCGGCGCGGAAAGCGTACAGCCGCGCCCCCAATTCGCCAGGCTCGCCTACTTCCCCTTCGTCCGGGGAGACAGCTTGCGCCGCCACGTACAACTGTTGTAGTTGATCATCTGCGGCCAGGGCGCGCGGGCTTTGGCGATCCAGGACAAGGGTGTGCAGCCAGTCGAGCTTTGCCCGCAGCGGCGGGCGCACCGGTAGTTGTTCCCCAGCGGGACGGCCAAACAAGTGTAGTTCATACCCTTCGCGCACGCGATTGTACGCCTGGTTTTCATCGGCGCAGTCGCAGTCGGGCAGAATAACGGGCACTTTCTCTTCCAGCATCTCTTTGTAGCAGAGACTGATGAAGAGGTCCTGGCTGCCTTCGGCGTCAAAATCGTCGGGATCAATCAGTTCCAGCACGGGCACCAGCAGCCGCTGGGTGACAATGATCTCGCGCCCGCAGCAGTCCAGGGCTGCGCCTGGCTCAATATAAACGAATTTGTCCTGGCACTCCGGGTTGGGGTGGGCCACGACCTTCAAGCCGCAGGCAGTGCCCACGCCATGCAGCAGGCTGTTGTGCAGGCGGTCTTTACCGACCAGGTACGCCTGTTCGTCGCTAAAATCCCGCTCCACCAGCCACTTGCCATTAAAGTAAGTGTTGCGACGAAACGTCTGCAAGCCACAGGGAATACAGTTAGGGGTCTGGTTGCTCATAAACAACTCCTTGAAATAGTGGTGAGTGATGAGTGGTCGGTGGTCAGTGATTGGCGCGCCAGGGGCGCGCCCGTTGACTGTTATCTGTTTTCTGTTGCCTATCCTGTTGTCAGGTAAGAACCGCCCAGACGGGGACGGATGGGGGCATTGGGACCAAGATAGCTGCCTGGGGCTAATGTTAGCCCACCCAGCGGCGACGGCGGCGCGCTGCCCAACAGCATGTCCACGCCAATGGTGGACTGGCAGCCGATGGCAATGCCCGGCGCGACCAGCCGGATTTGATAACGAGTGTGGGCTGGTTTTTGCGCTTCAATGAGCCGCTGTAAGGTTTGCAGCGCGGCGCTGTCGGCGGCGGCTTTTTGCGGCAGCGCCAGCGTAAAGTGATGGGCAATTTCGCCGGCGGGGGGATCGAGCGGCGCGCCCGCCAGGTAATACGGCCCAGGCGGATCGGCCACGTCGCGGCGGGCGTTATAATCGCGCAGGCGGAAATGTTCGATGATGACCGGGTGGGGGGCGAGCAAGCCCGTGTGCAAACGGAGAACGGCTTGCAAACCGGGCAGCGTGCCGCGCTGTTTGTAGAGGGTAATCGCCTGGCGCACAAAAGCGCGGCGGACCGCGTCGGGCCACTCAGCCAGGAAGGTCAGGTCGAACCAGCTTCCCAACCAGGCCAGAAAATCCCCGGCGGGAACGCCATCGGGATCAAGATAACCCGTAAACTGGTCTATAAGCGTCTCAATCTCGTTGAAGACGGTATCGAAATAACTGAGAAAACGGTCGAGAAAGCCGGCGCTGACTGCGTCCTCGCGGAAGACGGGGGGCAGATAGCTGAGCGAGGAGTGGCGGGGAGCGTACAGCGTCAGGGCGCGCAGCAGCGGCGTGGCCGTGCCATTACTGCGAAACTCCGCATTGAGCCACAGGTAGCGACCAGGCGGACTCTGGATGAGCAGTTCGGGCCAGTCGCCGGGACCAATGGTGAGGGGGACAGACCAGCGGGCGGGCGGCAGGTTAGCAATGCGGTCGGCGTCAAGGGCGGCAGGAGCGGTGTAGGTGCGGATGGTGAGGGTGGTCGCTTCGGGCACGACAACATCTAAGGTCAGGCGATGCCAGGCGCAGTTGAAAATGCTGCTGTCCAACGGTTCAGACAGGTAGCGTCCCAGGCGCGGGTAAGTAACGCCGCCAGGACGAGCCAGCAGCATCAGGTTGGCGCCCGCCAGCCGCCCGCTGCGGGTGACGGTGAGACCGGGGAGGGGAAGGAGTGGACAGTTCGGGCGGTCGTCCTGGGGCAGCGAGAGACCGCTGCTGTCCAAGCGCAGCGGCAGCGGGAAATGGCGCTCATGGAGAGGGGGGTCAATGGCCGGCAGGGGCGCGCCTGTTTCGTCCAGAGCCGCCACGCGGCGCTGGCTGACATCGAGGACCAACAGGCGATCCTGGCTGTCAATAGCCAGATGCTGCGGAGCGAGAAATTCACCCGCGCCGCCAATGTAGGCTGCGTCTTCGCGCCAGAGGCGGTCGAAGCGGCGAATGCGTTGGTGGAAAACGTCAGCCACGTACAAGCGGCCAACGCTGTCATAAGCCACGTCCCACGGTTCCCCCTGCCCCAGGTCAATAATGTGGCGCGCCGCCAGCATGGGCCAGGCAAACAGGATCAGGCGATGGTGACCCGTGTCCGCCACCACCAGGTCGCCGTCGCGACTCATAGCCACGCCGCGGGGGGTAGATAGCGTGTACGGGTCGGGCGGGGATGCTGGCGGGCGGGCCGCCCACAGGGGCGAGAACGCCGCCGCGTGCGGCGTGTAGGTAAGGATGACATGATTGTGCGGGTCAGCCAGAAAGAGTCGCCCATCTGGTCCCACTGCCAGGCCCGTGGGGCGGGTGTGTCCGCCAAATGTGCCCCCCGGCTCCGTGGGCAAAATGGCTGTGGCGTTCTCGTCGCCCAGGCGCAAGCCGCCGGCAGCCGCATCGTAGGAAATGTCGTGGCTGTGCGGGGAAAGCTGCCAGCCAATGGCGCCATCCAGCCGCCAGAAAGTGGGCTGTACGGGGCGAATGCGTGTCCCAGACACGGGCGTCCCAGACGCGGCGGGATTATCGGTCGTCATAGCGCACATCCAGGGTGATGGAGGATGCCGGCAAATAAACCAGCGTCCCGTCGGGAACCGTTATGATGTCTGCGCAGTCAGAGTCCGGGACAGCCTGCGCGGGCATGATCTCCAGGCAGACCACCCGGCGCACGCCCGCCACGCTCAACACCTGGCGGTAAACGTTGCCCAGGTAGATATCTGCGCCAAAGGGCCAGCCCTGCCCCTCCTCGCCGCCGCGCAGGGGGTGAAAATAGTCCAGCAAAGCAGCGGCGAGGGCGTCCTTGACCGCTTTCAGGTCTTTATCGCGGCTGACCACGACGCCGGCATCCAGTCTGACTTCCAGGTAGCGCGGACCAACCACGTACAGTTCGGTGGTGATCAGGCGACGCTGATTCAAATGAGCGCATACCAACTGCAGTTGATCTTCGGTGGGCTGAGGGGTGTCTTCTTTATTTGCCGGCAAGATAACGACCGTCACGGCCCCCGCCACGTCCGTCTCAAATTCGGGCGGGTCAGTATCCGGCAGCAGCCGCGTCAGCGGCAGGGCATAGGCGCGCTGAATGCCAGTCACCTGCTGCGCCAGTTGGGCAAAATCGTCGCCAGTGACGGCGCGGTCGCGCATACGCAAGTCGTGGGGGGCGCGCAGCATGACCTCCGCCAGCGATTCAGCATCTGCGCCGCCAGCGGCGGCGCGCACATTGGTGACTTTGTCTACGTTGGGCAGGGCGCTCTTGAGAGCCGTGATCGTGCCCGCGCCCGCATTGCCCACCGCGCCGCCGCCATAGCGGTAGGAGCGGGCCACGATTTGCGCGCCCGCCACGGGAATGCGCCCGTGGATGCCGTCGCCAAAGGTGAGGACGCTGTTGGCGCTGTCTACCAGAAAGACGGCAGCATCGGGGCCGGCGCCGTAGAAGTCGGATACCGCCTGCCACGCTTCCGGCTGCCCCAGCTCTTCAATTTCCAGGATAAGGTCGGGCTGCAGCGTGTTGGCGTCTACCAGCAGCGGGCGGCGGCGCAGCGAGAACTGCTGGTTGGGGCGGCCATCGCTGGCGCC
>CAZDSN010000033.1:9004-14853 GCA_964507675.1 uncultured Ardenticatenaceae bacterium
GCAGCGGGCGGCGGCGCAGCGAGAACTGCTGGTTGGGGCGGCCATCGCTGGCGCCGACGATCTCTTCCACGCGGGTAACGGCCGCCATAGCCGGGGCTGTGTTCAACCAGAAGCTGCTCACCTGGGGCGACTCCTCAGGCAGTTCAACCAGGCGGGCGCGGAACCAGACCAGTTCATAGGGAACGGGCGCAATGTCGTAGCCTGCTTTTTGCCAGGCTTTGTCGTCCAGCGCGGTATAGTCCAGTTGGGCAGCGTTGATTTGTTCAATGAGAGCAGCGATGTTGTCCACTTCGGCATCTGGCAGCCCCAGGGCGTCCCAATCCAGGTCGGCGGGATCGAGGAAGGCGTCCGGCCCGTTGAGGTCGGCGATCAGTTCGGCATTGTTGGTGGGGGGCTTTTTACGCCCTTCCAGGTCGCTCCAGAAATCGCGGCTGAGGTCGTCGAAGTCAATGGCGGGCAAGCCGCCAGGGGTTTGCAGATAGATGTGATCGCTGCGGGTGAGGAGGGCGGTATCGTCGTGGGCGCTCAAGGCTGTCCAGTTGTCATCGTTGTGCGGGAAGTCGCTGTGCGCGGTGCCCGTATACGCTTCCCAAACAATGCCGCTGCTTTGGGCGGCGACCTGCCAGGGGAAGAGGCATTCCAGACTCTCGGGACCGGTGATGACGCTGCCGGCAGCGTCCACCTCAAAAACCTGCGGAATCAGCGCGGTCAGGTCGAGTTCGCCCGCCGGGAACCGATCCAGGCTGTAATCCTGCCCCTTTTTGCGGTGCGGGCGCAGCATAATACCCAGGAGGCAGAACGCGCCCACGACGGGCATTTCGCCAAAGGGGTAAAATGGACGCTGGATTTTGACCTCTACTGTGTCGGGGTCGTATTCCGTGACCAGTTCCAGCGGGCTGTCGCCGCTGGCGGGGACAATGATGGCGGCCAGGATGGCGTTGAGCGCGGTGAGGGTGCGGTCGGTCTCAAAGATCAGGGGTTCGGCCAGGTCGGGATCGTTGACGCCGACCTGGGTGTTTTTGGGAATGAGGACGACCAGGGGATCGGTAGGGTTGTTGAGCTTTTTCAGAGTGAAGGTGAGCTGCGCTTTAGCCGCCGCCGCCGGACGCGGCTGTATGTTCAACAACTCCAAAAACTTGATGTAATTCAGGTCGGGCAGCCTGTTCAGCCGGTAGAGAATCGTCTCCGTCATCCAGGCGTACAGTTTGACCAACGTCATGCCGGGATCGGCGTCGTTGAAGTTGGTCCATTCCGGCGTATAACGGGGAATACGCGCCCGCGCTTCAGCTACCAGTTGATCAAACGTGCGATCGTCCAGATTAGGTGTCGGTAATGGCATAACCGTATCCTTCCTCAGTCAACATAGAAATCGGGTTTGGGCAAAAAACCCGATTTCTCAGGTGCGGATTCAAAAGGGCGTAGGCAATACGCCCCTACTCGTTGATGTAAAACGGATAAACCAGGTTATGAAAGGCGTTGTTGGCGCGGATGCGATAATCTACGTGAATAAAGAGCGTGTTGGGCGACTCGGCCGGGCTTTCCACGCGCACGTCCAGCACGTCAATGCGCGGTTCCCAGCGCAGCAGCGCCCGCCGTACTTCCTGGGCAATCGCAGCCACGGTGTTGGCATTGTTGGGGGCGAAAACGTAGTTGTGGATGCCGCAGCCAAAGCGCGGCTCCATGATGCGGCTGTTGGGCGGCGTGCTGAGGATAATCCAGATGGCCTCGGCTACGCTGTCCGCGCCGCTGACGTAGGAAAGCCCGCCGCGCCCGTTGACGCGAATGGGGAATTTCCAACCTGTGCCTAGAAAGTCAGCCATATCAATCACCTGGAACCATGAAAAGGTATTGCGGTGGCAGATGGCATCCCCGCCTGCGGCGGGGATGCCACTTGTTTATGGGCAGTTTTGGGCGCATACGCGCCCAAAACTGCCCATGAATGAAAGGATTGTGAAGTGACAATGACGGCAAAATCTATCACCTAGTCGCCAACTAAAACGGTAGGAAAGGCGCTCAGCACCATGCCCGTGGCGTTGCCGCCGTTCTGGTCGGTGGTATCGCCAAAGCGGGCAATCCCTTTCTCGCCAGAGCCATAGACGACGCTGCCGCTGCCCTGGGTGATTTTGCATGCGCCTTTGATGCCTCCGCTTTTCACGCCGCCGGCAGAACCAGCCTCATCCCCTGAACTGGTGGTTACTTCCGAATCTACCAACAAGGCTTTATATGCCGCCGGGCCGATGAGGAGTTGATCGGCCACGTTCTGCGCCTGATCTAGCTGGGCGATATTCGGGTACGGGATAGGAACCGGCCCGCCCGGCGTGGGGGTGTTGCAAATGTCAGGGAAAGCAAAGGCGATTCCGGTAGCGGGAGCGATGGGTTTGGACATGGTCAATAGTTGATAGTTGTTGCCTGTTGACTTTTGATTGTTGCCTGTTGCCTGTTGATTGTTGCCTGTTGCCTGTTAACTGCCGCTTGTTACCAATAAACGACGATAGGCGTCAGCAGGATGGGCGTCGAAATTCCAAAGGCCGCGCCAGACGCCATAACAGCGGTCGCTGTCCGGTTCGATAACGAGTGTGTCCAGATTCATGACCACGGATTGGCGATGCCAGCGGTTTTCCGTATCGGGGCGGTCGCCGGTGTGGTAGTAGTAAGTGGCGTTGATGCTCTCGCCGGGCAGGGTGAAGTCGTAATCTATATCTCCATCCCGCTCAATCTGAATGTGGGCAGATGCCGGCACATAAGGCAGCCCTGCGCCCGCGTCGCGGCGATAGCCGTTGTAGAAGCGGTTATTGAAATCGGCAGGCAAAGGGTCGCGGGCAGGGTCGGTGACCGGCCATTCGGGCGGCAGGTCGTTGGGATCGTCGGTAAACGTGCCCGCTTCTGCTTCACGGGGGCTGTCCACACGGGGTTCCCAACCAAACAACGCCTTCTGGTTGCTGCTGCTTACGTTACGGGAAAGGCGGAGGGACCCGTCTACCAGCAGGCGGCAAAGCCCGGTCACCGTGGCAAAGCCCAGCACGATCAGGTCGCCTTCGGGCTTGTAGGGAGCCAGGTCGTGCTCATAGCGCAGAGTGGCGCTGTCGTTCCACTCCGTCAGGGCACTGGTTTCCTCTACCTGCACCTGGTCGTAGTAAACGGGACGGGTATCGCCTGGGGTGTCCGGGTCGAAGGCGATGGGCAAAATGACCTGCATCTCCGTAGCCGCCAGGTCAGCGGGCCAGACGCCGGAGGTGTGGCGGCGCACCAGGTTGTCCGTCAGGTCGCGGTCAATGACGCACAAGGTTTGTCCCTCAGCTTCCAGGCGGGCGTTCTCGATACGTGCCGGCAGCGCGCCCAGGTCTGTTTTTACATAAAAACTAAAACGAAAAGTGCGCCCGCCCAGCGGTTCGGAAAAGGTGACGGTCTGCGTCGCCTGTCCAGCAGCGCTGCTGCCCGTGAGGAGGAGAGCCATGCTGCCGCCCTGTCCCTGAGCCAGCGCCCGCGCCGCGGCGGCGTTCGCTGCCGTCCAACCGCCAGGCGGATCGGTGTTGTCGGTAGCCTCAAAATCTTCGTCCAATTCGAAATCGCTATTGATGAGGAGATTGGCCGGGGCATCTTGCATGAATACAGGCAGAAAATCAGCCGCTGGCGTCAATGCGCCGCTGCCATCAATGGTATAGGTCCGCTTTAAGATCACGGTCCCTGTGCGCTGCGTGGCGCCGCCGCTTTTGCGAAAGCCGATCATAAAAAAGCCTTGAAAGCCTGTTTCGGTAGGAAAAATCGTTTCCATAGGTGTTGGGCGGGTTGCCAACCCGCCCTATGGGTTCAGGTGGATGGGGCTGCCGGTCGCCGCCAGTTTAGCCGACGCCTCAATCGTCACGTTCGTGCCTTTGATGGTGATGTCGCCGGACGATTCAATGGTGATGCCGTCGGCGTTCATAATGATTTTGCTGCCGCCGGCATCTTCAATAGTGATTTGTTCAGAGCCGCCGGTATCGTCAAAAATTAGCTTGTGTCCAGATACCGTTTGCAACATGCGAATGTTGGGGTCAGTTTCCGGCGGTTGGTTTTCGCCGCTCCAGAGGTAGCCCAAAATGTAGGGGCGGCGGATGTCGTCCAGTTCAAAGGCCACCAGCGCTTCATCGCCTACCTCTGGTTGGAAAAAGAACCCCAGTTCGGGACCAGCCAGCGGCGCAGCCACGCGCGCCCAGTCGCTTTCGTTGCTATCAGACATCCAAGGGAAGCTGACCCTGATGCGCCCCAATCCTTCCGGGTCGTCCACATTTGTGACCAGACCGATGACCACGCCGCGCATACGTTGGGTCACGGCAGCACCTCCATGCGGGCGGAAAAGTCAGTGGTGTAGCCGCTGCTGCCCATCTTGTGGGTGGTTTCGGTGATGACGTAACGCCCATCGTAACGCAGCCCCATGCCGTTGATGACCACAGTTTTGCCGGCACGTAAATCCGGCAGCCCCACCGTGGAACCACTGCCTGTCACCAGGCTCTTGATCAGGTTTTCCAAAATACCGCGCGCCTCCTGGTTTGCTTCCTCCTGGGAAGAGATGGGATGATCAATGTCCGTTTCATACGTCTCCGCCAGCGACGAATCAATGCTGGAGAGCAACTGCTGGTCGGGCATATCCGGGCCTAAATCGCTCCAGGTGGCTTCGCCCGTAATCACGCGGTCATTGCCGGACGCTGCCGGGTTCCAGCCGCGCACCACCACTTTGCCCACCTGCCCGCGCGTTTTTAGCGTGGGCGAAAATTGAATCAGCGACTTGCCCCAGGTGAGTTCATACGTCGTCTGGCTGGTGGGGGTGCGCCCAAAGAAAAGTTCTGGTTCATCCCCCTCTTCGGGAATGGTGACGTAAATGTCGTATCCCAACCGCCGCGCGCGGCCCATGAGGAATAAAATAGGCGGCTCATTTTTCATCAGCACATGTTCGTGGCGCGTTTCTTCGCTGGTCTGTCCAGCGGGGATTGATATAGTTATGTCAAGTTCGCTGGCGATTTCCGCAGCAATCTCGCTGTCGGTTTTGCTCTCGAAAACGCGCACGTCCGCCGCCGTTTGCAGGGTATAGAGCAGGCTCAAAGCGCGCACTTTCAAGGTGGGCGTGCCGCTGGAGGGGAAACTGGGGGAGAGGGAAACGACCTGCCCGGTCATCATCAGGTGCGGTTCTGCGGGGCCATAGTAGCCCATGCGCAGTTCCACTTTAGCCCCAGGCTCAAAATTAGGGACAGGCGAGCCGTCCGCCAGGGTGAGCAGGCTGCCGCTTTCGTCATAAGGGCTGCTGTATTTGGGGCGTAGATTCACCGGGTCCCAATCGTGCAGGGTGATCTCAAAGGAATCCAGCCGATCCAGCGTCTCGCGGTAGCTAACGTCCAGCACGTCGCGCACGACAGCACGGCTCAAGTTCTGTCCGCGCAGCTTGATCTCGAAATGGGGGGCGTAGAAGTTCTGGTTTTCGTAGATCGGCGTTGTCATTTTTTGCCACGAATTGCACGAATTGGACGAGTTTCTAGGCGGTCAGCGGCGGTAGTTCCAACACCATGCCAGGGGTAAGCTGGCGCGGGTTGAGGATATGGTTGTGGTCGGCAATCAGCCGCCAGCGCGCCGGGTTTTCATACGCCTCATAGGCGATCTGCGGCAGCGTCTCGCCTTCGCGCACCACGTGAACGCGGGTGTGGTCGGCGGATTGTAGATTTAGTTCCTGGAGCTGTTCCGCAAGCGTCTTGTATTGGCGCAGGGAGAGGGTAACGGTGGCCCGCAGGGGTACGCCGTCGCTGTTGAACAGGGTGAACTGCCGCTGTACGTTGTCAATAACGCAGTCAAAGACGTGACTGGCGCTGGTATCCCAGCCGGAA
>CAZDSN010000034.1:0-14702 GCA_964507675.1 uncultured Ardenticatenaceae bacterium
GCACAGCCGCACCCCGGCGCCTTCTGCCACCAGGCGGGCAATATCTGCTTCACTGCGATACAGGTATGCCTGGATGACCACGCCCGTGTTGTCAAAGCCGGCATCGTCTCGCAGGGAGCGATAAATGCGCAACGTTGTGTCTACCCAGGGCGAATCTTCCATGTCAATGCGGATGCGATTTTGATGCTGCCGCGCCCGCGCCAGCAAATACCGTACATTGTCTTCCGCTAGCTGCTCATCAATTTGTACACCCAACTGGCTTAACTTTACGGAGACGTTGGCGTTGACGCCGGCAGCGGCAATTTCATCTAGCAGGCGCGCGATTTCGTCCCGCGCCACCCGCGCCTGCGTCAGATCGGCCACGCTCTCGCCCAGGTAGTCCAGTGTGACGGACATGCCTTGCCCATTTAACACTCTGGCGGCTGACATAGCGTCAGCTATGGTTTCGCCAGCCACAAAGCGGTTGGCGACTGCCCAGGCTATGGGCAGGGTGCTGAGGGTGTCACGCGCCCAGCTTGCGTGTGATAGGTAGATCAAGCTATGCCGCAGCCAGCGCTCGCCATTGCGCCAGAGCAGAAAGCCGCCAATACCTACGCCGGCTAGTGCCGGCAGTTTTCCCCATGATTTCCTGGCTGCCCCGTCTGTTTTTTCCGGTAGATCCGACATCGTAACCTCGTTTATTCACTCGTTCCCTATGGGCAGGAAACGTTATGCTAACTGCATCTGGTCGCGTTTATCGCAACGGCAGCGAGTGGCCGCCATCCATAACGATAGTCTGTCCGCAAATCATCTTATTGGCCGGATGGCAGAGAAAGCAGACCAGATTAGCCACATCATCTGGTGTGCACAGGCGGCCGGCGGGTGTACTGGCTAATACCTGTTGCACCAATAAATTATCTTCGCCGCGGAAAGCCTCAAAATACTGCAAGGCATCGGTGAGTACCACACCAGGCGATACAGCATTGACGTTGATATTCATGGGCGCCAATTCTACTCCCAGGTAACGTACCAGGGATTCAATAGCCGCCTTCGAAGTGCCTACCACGACATAATCGGGTAGCACCCTGATGGAGCCCAAACTGGAAATAGCCACAATGGCCCCACCGCCACGCATTTCCATCAGACGGGCTGCCTGCTGCGCGCCAAAGAGCAAGGAACGAGCGTTGATGTTCATTGTCCATTCCCAACCGCGTGGTTTCTGTTCCAGCGCGGGCCGATTGTAGCCAGAAGCGGCATTGTGCACCAAAATATCCAGCCCGCCCCACTCTTGTTCTATTGTCTCATAGAGTGTCGCCAGCTCATCCAATTCACCGACATTGGCTTTGACAACCAGCGCCTGCCGGCCATAGGCGCGGATAGCCGCGGCAGTTTCCTCGGCCGGTTGGCGATTGCGAAAGAAATTGACGACCACGTTTGCCCCCTCGCGGGCAAAGCGAAGGGCCAACTCCCGTCCAATACCCCGTCCCGAACCCGTCACCAATGCGATCTTATCCTCAAATTGCCCCATCTCTACCTCGTTGCTCACTGGCTGTCGTATGTTCGCTCATTTTAACCCGCCTTTGCCAGCAAGCAAGCAGTCTGGGAGCATTTGAATTCGAGGACATACCTGGGAGAGCAGGCGGCCTGCCCGCTTTATCATGGGGTCAGGTGGCAGCGGCAGCAGCCTGTTCGCTCCATCTCCCTCCATTCGCAGTCGCCTGATCTAGCGGGTATAATAAGTTTGTGCAGCCGAAACGGCAGTTTGCATTGATTTGTAACCCGAACTTCCTGGTTCGGGCAATCGGACGGGCACCCTGTTTAGTTTGCATAAACGTGGTTGCGTGCGGTTTCTGGTCACTGTTGACCAACCATTGCCCCCTATTTTTTCATAGGAGGAGCGTATTATAATCATGTGCCCTTCCCTATGGGGGCGCACCACGATGAATGAAAACGGGCTGTCGCTGTAGGTCAAGACGCTGTCTTGACCAGACAAAACAGCGTCTTGTCCTACACTTTTAGAGGAGATAATCACACATGACTGTTCGGAATGCTGAAGCACACTGGGAAGGAACATTGCGCGCGGGCGCAGGTACGATGAAATTGGGCAGCGGCGCGTACGAAGGCCCTTTTACCTTTGCCTCTCGTTTTGAAGAAGGACCGGGCACAAACCCGGAGGAATTAATAGGCGCAGCGCACGCTGGCTGTTATTCCATGTTCTTGTCGGCGCTGCTCTCAAATGCCGGCTATATGCCCACCCGCATTCACACGACGGCTACGGTTCACCTGGGGCGAGTGGATGGCGCTCCCGCCATCACCCAGATCGTATTAGTGACAGAAGCCGTGGTTCCCGGGTTGAGCGAAACTGAGTTTCAAGAAAAAGCCGCCGCAGCCAAAGCGGGCTGTCCCGTCTCCAAAGCCCTGGCGGGCACAGAGATTAAGCTAACGGCCACGCTGCTGGAGTAATGGCTGTCCATTTCCCACCTCTCCCCCAATCTTTCTATGCCCGCCCGGCGCGCCTTGTGGCCCAGCAGTTACTGGGCAAGCGATTGGTGCGGCTGTGGAAGGGGCAGCGCCTTAGCGGCCTCATTGTGGAAACTGAAGCGTACTGTGACAGCGACGAGCCAGACCTGGCCTGTCACGGCAGCAAAAACAACGGCGTGCCTACCGAGCGCAATGCTGTCATGTTTGGTCCGGCGGGCTTTGCCTATGTCTACTTTACCTATGGGATGCACTGGATGTTCAACGTGGTGACGGACCAGCCAGGCAAGGCGAATGCGGTGCTGGTACGGGCCTTGCAGCCGGATGAAGGGGAGGCAGTGATAGCCCGCCATCGCGCCGGACGTCCCCGTCGCCATTGGACCAACGGCCCCGCCAAATTAACCCAGGCCCTGGTCATTGACTACAGTCTAAACGGGGCAAACCTTTTCCAGTCTGACGGGGTTATATGGATGGAGGAAGCGCGCTCTGTGCTGCCTGCCGAGATTTGCAGCGGGCCCCGTGTGGGGCTGGGACAGACCCCAGAACCATGGTATTCATTACCCTGGCGTTTCTGGTTGTGCCAGAACCCATTTGTGTCGCCCCATCGCTAAACAATGAACCATCTGGAACGCCGGCCAGGACGCTGGCGTTCCGCTCCGCGTCTCCCTGTCTCTACGTGCGTGTAGGGGCGTATAACCATACGCCTTTACCCATGGGCGGCAGCGTATGACGATGAATGGAAACAATCGCAGATTTATTTCTAATCTGCCCCTGTCCGCGTTAATCTGCGTGCTATTTACACAGGAGGGAAGATGAAACTGCTCGAGGGAAAGAAAGCGTTGATTTTCGGAATTGCCAACAAGAATTCGATTGCCTGGGGCATTGCGCAAGCCCTACACGAGCATGGCGCGGAAATAGGGTTCAGCTACGGGATCCCTCAGTTAGAGAAGCGGGTAATGCCGCTGGCGGAGCAGTTGGGTATCACTTTTGTGGAAAAGTGTGATGTCACCGTCGATCAGGAACTGGATGAGGTGTTTGCCAGGGCAGCAGCGCACTTTGGCACGCTGGACATTCTGGTGCATTCCGTGGCTTATGCCAAGCAAGATGATTTGACCGGACGCTTTGTCAATACCAGCCGGGATGGATTTGCCCTGGCGCTGGACATCAGCGCCTACAGCCTGGTGGCTATGGCGCGGCGGGCTGCGCCGTTGATGCCGGCAGGCGGCAGCATCATCACCATGACTTACTATGGAGCCGAGAAAGCCGTGCCTCATTATAACGTCATGGGCGTAGCCAAAGCTGCGTTAGAGGCCAGCGTGCGCTATCTGGCGGCAGACCTGGGGCCCAATGGGATTCGGGTCAATGCCATTTCTGCCGGGCCTATTAAGACGCTGGCGGCTGCGGGCATTGCTGGCTTTCGCAAGATGTTGACCTACGTGGGCGAACGCGCCCCGCTGCGCCGCAATGTGGATCAAGACGAAGTTGGGCGCACCGCCTTGTGGTTGTGCAGCGACCTCAGCAGCGGTGTGACCGGTGAAGTGATCTACGTGGATGCAGGCTATCATATTCTAGGTATGCCCGAACCGCCGGAAAACTGGGAATAGGGGGACAACCTGGATGGATATATCAGGCAAAATCGCCATCATCACGGGCGCGTCCAGCGGCATTGGCGCGGCCACAGCGCAGTTGCTGGCGCAAAAGGGGGCGCAGGTCGTTCTGTTGGCGCGACGAGAAGATAAGCTGGCGGACGTGCGCCGCGACATTCTGGCCCGCGGTGGTCAGGCTGCCAGCTACCCTGTTGACCTGACCAATGCCGCCGCTGTCGCCTTTGTGGCGCGTGCAGTTTTAGCCGATGTGGGTGCGCCCGATATTCTGATCAACAATGCCGGCGCCGGGCGCTGGCTGACGGTGGCTGAGACGTCCCCTGAAGAAGCCGTGCAGATGATGGCCGCCCCCTATTTTGCTGCTTTTAATGCCACGCACGCTTTTCTGCCGGCAATGCTGGCGGCCAACCGCGGCCATATCCTGAATGTTACTTCCGTGGCTTCGTATGCTGCCTGGCCGGGAGCCACTGGTTATACGGCGGCTCGCTGGGCCATGCGTGGCTTTACGCTGGGATTGCGGGCGGATTTACACCAGACCCGCATTGGCGTCACGTTGTTTGCCGCCGCCAAAGTGGATACACCCTATTTTGCCCGTAACCCCGGCAGCGAAGAGAGGATCCCTGGCCTCAGCCGGATTGTGCCCACCTTGTCGGCGACAGAGACAGCGGCAGCTATCATTCGCGCGGTGGAGCGGGAGCGACGGGAGGTTATTGTACCGACCATGGCCAGTCTGTTTGTCCAGTTGCGAAAATTTCTACCTGGCGTGGTAGATAGGCTGCTGATTCAGACCGGCTGGCAGGGATAGGGGCATAGCTGGCTGCGCGATGGCTGTACGGCCCGTTCACTTTCCGGCTGACTCGCCCATCATTTGCAGATGCTCAAACCGGATGGTGGTGGGGTTGGCGAAACTCTGCGCTACGACGCCGGCTTGTGCCCCAACAGTTGGATCGAGGCCGGCCCATAGCTGCTCTCGATTGATTCGCACAATGATCCTGTTTCCCTGTCGCTCCATCTGAATTTCATTGCCGGCAGCGCCAGGGCGCACATGCGGCCAGGTTTGCCAGGGCAGCAGGTAATGTTCTTCGTCTCCTTCGTATAGCCATAGAGAGACATACCCCGCCGGCGAGACGGCGGCAGCCAGATAAACAGCCTGATCGCCCAGAATAAGGCCATAGGCGGCATCTGGATCACCCGCCACCCAGGCCGCCGTCAGCCGAATGTCAAGGTGCGGCGCAGACGGCGCAGTGGCTATCCAGCTTATTTGTGACGTGGCGGCGGGCAATGTTGTTTGTGCGAGCAAGATAGAGCGGGCGGGTAGCGCGGCGGGCGTGGGATCAGTTAAGCCGGCGCTTATCACCAGAATCCCGCCAATCGCTGCCAGCAGCACGCTCACAGCGGCCAACCCTAACCAGCGCATGGCTGTAATAGAAGGAGTCGTGTACGGTTTCATCATACGTTGGATAACTACGCTATGACGACTATTCCTCTCTACGAGAAAATCGCCCATTACTATGACCTCACCCATGCTGCCCTGAAGGCAGATATTCCTTTTGCTCGTGCGTTGAGCCTGGAGGCTGGCGGGCCTGTGCTGGAATTGGGCTGTGGCTCAGGCCGGCTGCTGCTGCCGTTGGCTCGCGCCGGCGTGCCGGTGACCGGTGTAGATAATTCTCCGGCCATGTTGCAGCGGGCGCGCCAGAAGCTGGTTGTGGAGCCACCCACTGTGCGCGAACGGGTGACGTTAGTAGAGGCCGATATGACGGATTTTGACCTGCCGCAGCGTTTTGCCCTGATTCTGTTGTCTTATAATACGCTGATGCACTTGCCGCCGGCCAAAATGAAGCAGACGTTGCGGATGGCCTGCCATCATCTGCTGCCTGCGGGTCGTGTGTACATTGATGTGGCGAACCCGTTGGATCTGGCCCAAACACCCACGGATCATTTGCTTACTCTGGAGCGGGTGTTTTCCGATCCAGAGACGGGGGATCTGGTGCTGCAATGTGCCAGCAATTTACTGGACCTGGAGCGGCAGAAATTACAGATTACCTGGATTTATGACGCGACGCCACCAGCAGGGGGGGCCGTGCAGCGGTTAGTAACGCAGGTAGACTTTTACTATTTGTATCCCCACGAGATGGATCTGCTGCTGTCGGAAACTGGTCTGAGACTGGCGGCACTGTACGGCAGCTACGAACGCACCCCCTTTACAGAAGAAGGGGAACGGATGCTGGTAATTGCCGGCAAAGTATAAAGCCAGACCAGTTCATTGCCGCTGTTGCCCTACTCCTTGGGTGGTTGAATCTTGTCCAACGAACGCATGGACAAGGCAATCGCTGGAACAGGGTCGGCCTCAGCCAGGCGCAGGCGCACGAAAAGCATGGGGCCATAATAGGCGGCCCAGATGCTTAAGAGGAAGTAACGTAGAATTCGCAGCGGTAGCCCTAACCAGATCGGATCTGTCGGAAAGATTAGCGCCAATCCCCGCCACAGTGCCAGGACGCCCACAAACCCAACCACTAGCCTCAAAATTCGCTTCCAGATAGGGCCATCGGTGCGAAACCGGACCCGGCTGCCTTCCAAAACAAAACCACAGCCAAGGCCGAGGAGCGCGCCTAAAGCAGAGGCAACGTTGCGCAGGCTGGTTGTTTCGGCATCTGGAAAGAAGCTGGCCCAGGCTGCGGTCTGGTCTGGCTGGCCGATTAGCAGACGAATAGCCGCGTACAGCAGGCCAAAAGCTAAAGGAGTAAGGATGGCAATGAGCAGCCGCTGTCCCAAAATGCGTTGGCGGAAGGTTTCCAGCCCATATCGCCGCCACACCAGATAGCCCACCAGTATGATTAGCCCCAGCAGGTAGCCAGCCAGCACGTCGTGGAAAAAGTGCACGCCCAGGTAGACGCGGCTCAGCCCCATTAAAAAAACGATTAACAGGGAAACAAGCCAGACCCATCGCCGCCGCAGCCAGATGGCCAGGTAGATGTAGGCTACCATGGCAGACTGGGCGTGACCGCTGGGAATGCCGTAGCTTTCCTCATCACTGAGATGCAGGGAGGCGTCTAACCAGTAAGGGCGTGGGCTACGGAAGGCGTGTTTGGCAATGCTATTGGCTGCATCGCTAAAAGCCAGCAGGTAGATCAGGTTGCGGGCCAGTTGCTTGTCCAGACTCCAATAGATAATGGGCAAAATGCCCAGGTAGAACTCAAAGCGGCCCGCTTCACTGAAGAAGGCGAGGAACGTATTGAGCCAGGGATAGTTTTGCTGCAACCACCTGCTGACCTCCAGACCAACCTCGTATATGGATTCCATTATTCCCTTTCCACCTTGATCATTGAACTGTACCGGAACGTGCCACCTGGCTCAAGGTTCACGTATTTTAACTGGCACAGTTCATTGTAACCTTGAACAGTCAAAACGACCATCCATATCTTTTTAAGCAGGCTTTCAACTTCCGCTTAGATCGCACTTACTAACGGATAACAGTTTTTTTACACCTGGCAGCGAGAATAATGAACATCAACTTTAACTTGTATTGATTGATGGAAAGGAGAACCCAACATGCAAAAGCGAGTGTATATCATAACTGTGCCGTTAGTTTTATTTCTGGTGTTCGTATTGAGTGGGTGTGGTCAGGCGGCTGGGACAGCGGTGTTGCCGGCATCCCAACCTGCCGTTCTCAGTCAGTCCGAAACATCCCAACCAGCCACCGTCGTCCAGGCGTCACCGGTGGACAGCGTCGCCCAGACTAACGGCTCGGCGACCAGCAGCGCCGCCGCCGCCGGCGACGTCCTGGCCGAAGATACGCTCATCAACCTCTATGAGCGGGTCAATCCCGGCGTCGTTAACATTGTGGTAAACAGCGGGCAAGGCTCTGGCTTCGTTTATGATACCGAAGGCCACATCGTCACCAACAACCACGTTATCAATGGCGCTACCCGCATCACGGTCAATTTTGCTGATGGCACAGAAGCGCCCGCCACGTTGGTGGGGACGGACCCCGATTCTGATCTGGCAGTGATTAAGGTAGACTTGCCTGCCAGCAAACTTACCCCTGTGCCTGTGGGCACGTCGGATGACCTGCGCGTCGGCCAGTTTGTGGTAGCTATCGGCAACCCTTTTGGCTTGCAAGGTTCTATGACTATTGGCATTGTCTCTGGTCTGGGCCGGCTGTTGAACGAAGGGCAAGGTTTCAGCATTTCCGACATCATCCAGACAGACGCGGCTATCAATCCAGGTAACTCAGGTGGTCCGCTGCTCAATCTGGACGGTGAGGTTATCGGCGTTAACACCGCCATTGAGTCCCCGGTGCGCGCTTCTTCAGGTATTGGCTACGCGGTTCCCGCCAACATCGTCTCCAAGACTGTAAACCAGATTTTGACTACAGGCGAGGTGCGCCACCCCTGGTTGGGTATCTCTGGCGTCGAATTAAACGCAACCCTGGCGCAGGCCATGAACCTGAGCGAAGATCAGCGGGGCATTCTGGTAGACCAGGTGATTGCCGATGGTCCGTCGGCGGAATCAGGACTGCGTGGCTCGAACCGCCAGACCAGTATCGGCGGTCAGGTAGTGCGCGTTGGCGGTGATGTGATTACGGCCATTGACAACCAGGTAGTGCAAGATTTTGATGACTTGCTGACGTATGTTGTCCAGGAGACTGAAGTGGGCCAGACAGTAACGTTACACGTTTTACGTGACGGCCAGCCAACCAGTGTGGAAGTGGTGTTGGAAGCTCGCCCCACTAACTAATGCGGTTGTAGTGTTATACTGAATCGTTTGGGGTGTCAGCCTCGCCGCCGGTGGGGCTGACACCCATTTTTTGTGGGCATTTTGGCCCGTTTGTCAGGCCGACGTGCAGTTAAGATGTTGCACGGTTTTTGTGGCGATATCTAAAAGCTCAAGATCAGGCGGGCCAGCGAAAAGTAAATGAAAAGCCCGGTGGCATCCACCAGCGTACTCATCACCGGACCAGAAACGACAGTAGGATCTATTTTCAGGCGGGCGGCAATGATGGGCAGGACAGCGCCGGCAGAATTCGCCCACAACACAATGCCCATGATGGCTACAGCCACAGTCAACCCCAACCGCGGATTTGGCTCCCAGGTGACAGAGCGAATGTAGGCTGCCAGGCACATTCCCAGCCCCAACAGCATCCCCACACGCGCTTCCCGCCACCAGACCCGAAACAGGTCTTGCCATTCTATGTCGCCGGTGGCCAGGGCACGAATAACGGTGGCCGTCGTTTGCGAACCAGCGTTTCCGCCAGTGCCAATAATGAGAGGAATGAAAATTGCCAGGGAGGCCATCACCTCTAATTCCCACTGGAAAATACGCATAACGGAACCCGTCAGCGTGGCCGTGAGGAACAACAGCAGCAGCCAGCCAATCCGCTTGCGCGTCATGGAGAAAATGCCGATATCCAGGTATGAGCGCTTCAGGGGCTGCGCCCCGCCTAACCGTTGGATGTCTTCTGTGGCTTCTTCTTCTAACACGTCCATCACGTCGTCGTAAGTGATAACGCCTAGCAGATGGTTCTGATCGTCTACGACTGGTATGGCCAGCAGGTCATAGCGTACCATCAGACGAGCCACTTCTTCCTGGTCGGTCCCTGCTCGCACGAATACGACATCGGGGCTCATAATGTCTTGAATGGTCTTATACGGGTCGGCTACGAGAAAACGACGCAAATCAAGCACCCCGGATAATTTTCCCTGGGCGTCCACAACAAACAAATAGTAAATGGCTTCGGCATCGGGCTGCCAGGCGCGCAGCGCTTCCAGGGCGTCGGTCACGGTCATGCGGCGGCGCAGCGCCAGGAATTTGGATGTCATCAAGCCGCCGGCGCTTTCATCCAGGTGAATGAGGAGGGGACGCAGTTCCTCTTTGTCTTCCAGATTAGAGAGCAGCGCTTCGGCTCGCTCCGGCTGAATATCGCCGAGCAGGTCAGCCGCTTCATCTGGCTCCATCTCGTCCATAATCCGCACTAACTGCGGATTAGGCAGGGTGGCGACTATTTCAGCCACCTCTTCGTCATCGAGTTCTTCCAGGATGTCGGCTGATTCAGATGCCGGCAAATGGCTCAACAACGCCATCTGCTCTTCTTGCTCTAACGAATCAAATACAGCCGCCATGTCGGCCGGTCGCAGCGCCTCGAAAATCTCCACGGCGCGCACCATATGGCCCTGGTCGAGAGCCGCCTGGAGTTCTTCCAGGATTAATTCAAATGTGTCGAATGTTTGGGGACTCACTACACACCTCCAGTCGTCAACAATGCCCTGGAGGCGTTATCAACCTGCAGGGACTTAGAGTATCAGGTTGGTAGAGTAGTAGGGCTGGGGACTATTGCCCGAACTACTGTTGGCTTCGGTTTCCGTATTCATGTAACAATCGCTGCACCGCGCCAATGGCCGGCCATTGACGGATTAACAGGTCTCCTGAACTACTTCGGTTGGCAAAATTTAGGAGAAGTTCAACTTCTGTGTAGAAGTTGAACTTCTCAATACGTTCTGTGAGCGAGCTTGCATATGCGCCCGCATGTTGCGCCCGCACCTTGCTGGCTGCCGCCGACTTACTATAAAGGCGTGTTGGCAGAATGTCAATAGAAGTAGCTGGCATTATCCAACGAACTTCTAATATAGATCATACATAGCTCTTACACAAGTTTGTTTTAATAACAGGTACATCAAAAATGACACAAGCCAACCCAACCACCAAACTTCTCAAAGCAATGTTGGGTATCAGTTAATCGGAGGTAATAAGCAATGTCAACTTTAGTTCGTTGGAATCCTGTTCGAGAAATGTTGAGCTTGCGTGATGCTGTTGACCGGCTATTTGAAGACACTTATGATTTCCCCAGCTTCCGCTGGCCTGAAGCAAAAATGTGGTCGGTGGCTCTGGATGTTCTGGAAGAGAAGGATAACTTCCTGGTGAAGGCTTCTCTGCCTGGCGTTGAGCCGAATGATATTGAGGTAACCGTGAACGACAATATCTTGACGATCAAAGGGGAAGTTCACGCAGAGCAGATGGTTGAGGAAGAGCAGTACCACATTCGCGAGCGCCGCTTTGGCAGCTTCACGCGCAGCGTGACCCTGCCAACCCAGGTTGATGCGGACAAGATTGAAGCTGTCTATGACAAGGGTGTGCTGGAACTGCGCATCCCCAAATCTGAAGGCGCCAAACCGAAGCGGATCGCCATCAAATCAAACGGTCACAAAGTCATTACGGCTAAGGCCAAATAAGCACGCCTGATTTGTCTGGCAAAACCAGGTCCTTCTAACAGCTACGCCAGCCAATGACGTGATTCTACAAGAGCCTTGTTCCCCTGGGGAACAAGGCTCTTTTTCCTTCTACAGGAAGACTGTAGGCAATTGGAGGTCCCAAATTGTCTACCAAAGCATAGGCCATCCTCGCTTGTAGCGGGAATGGCCTATGCCATGAACAAACGCCCGGTTGCTCAGATTGTGGCTGGAACAAAAATTCCGATGTTTTTCTAACTTTTGTCATACGTTGCTCTTACACATCTTTAGTTTAATACTGTCCATAAGCACGATGAAGCGTGTATCGAAACAACAGAACTCTAACCAAAACAATTCAATCACATGCTATATGGAGGCAAAACATGGCTACTTTAACTCGTTGGAACCCGGTTCGTGAAATGATGGCGCTGCGCGACATGATGGACCGTGTTTTTGAAGAGGGTGTTGAATCATCGGCAACGCGTTGGTCGGAAGCGACGGAATGGCCGCTGGCCCTGGATGTGGTGGAGAACAAAGAAGGGTACATGGTCAAAGCATCCCTGCCCGGCGTAAACCCTGACGAAATCGAAATCACGGTGAACGACAACGTCCTGACCATCAAAGGCCAGGTCAAGCAAGATGAAACAGTCGAAGGGGTGCGGTATCATGTGCGTGAGCGCCGCTATGGAACCTACAGCCGCAGCCTGACCCTGCCGCAGTTGGTGAACACTGATGCGGTTGAAGCTGACTACCACAATGGCATTTTGTCGCTCTTCGTTCCCAAAGCGGAAGAAGCTAAACCCAAGCGGGTTGCCATCAAAACAAATGGGACTCAGCGCACGATTGTGGCTGAGGCGAGCCATTAAGGCATAAAGGCATAAAAACTCAGTTTCTCCAAAGAAACTGAGTTTTTCATCGTTTCTTTGACGGCTCCCTTTTGCTGGGCAAAGGGGAGCCGTTTTTGTTTTGCCGGCATTTCTCAAGCAAAATTTCTCAAGCAAAGGTGACTTTCATACGTAATGTTAACACCCATCAAACGCTATTTTTACGCACATTTCATAACATAAGAGAAATCGAGTTTTTCAATAGATCTCTGGCGTCTCATGAAGGCGATGTGGAAAAACCCGATTTCTCCCGTAAATAGGGATGCTTGACGTCATTCACATGACAAATTTTGATGGAGGATGAGATGTCTAAAATTATTGGTATTGACCTGGGTACAACCAACTCAGTGGTGGCTGTGATGGAAGGTGGCGATCCGGTGGTGATTCCCACGGCAGAAGGCGGCGAATTGTGCCCGTCTGTCGTCGCTTTCAACAAAAAACGAGAGCGATTGATCGGCCAGACGGCCAAGCGTCAGGCTGTGGTTAACCCGGAGAATACGATTTATTCCGTAAAACGGCTGATGGGCCGCCGTTATGATGAAGCGGAGACCAAAAGCACGATGCAGATGGTGCCTTATGAAATTAAGGCAGGCCCCCAAGGGGACGCCCGTCTCCACATTCCGGTCACAAACAAAAGTTATACGCCGCAAGAAATTTCAGCGTTTATCCTGCAAAAGTTGAAGCGAGACGCAGAAGCCTATCTGGGCGAAACCGTCACGCAGGCGGTTATTACCGTTCCTGCCTATTTCAATGACAGCCAGCGCCAGGCGACCAAAGATGCCGGCCAGATTGCGGGTCTGGAAGTGATGCGCATCATCAATGAGCCAACCGCCGCGGCACTGGCCTATGGCCTGGACAAAAAGAACGATCAGACAATTCTGGTGTTTGACCTGGGTGGCGGTACTTTTGACGTGTCTGTGCTGGAGGTGGGCGACGGCGTCATTGAGGTGAAGGCTACCAATGGGGATACGCACCTGGGCGGTGATGACTGGGACGAGCGCATTGTTAACTGGTTGGTGGAAGAGTTCAAGAAAGACCAGGGTATTAACCTGGCTACCGACCGTCAGGCGCTGCAGCGGCTGCGCGAGGCGGCGGAGAAGGCAAAGATTGAGCTGTCCACCCTGATGGAGACAGAGTTGAACCTGCCCTTTATTACGGCAGACGCGACCGGACCGAAGCATTTGCAAATGCGCCTGAGCCGGGCCAGGTTTGAGAATCTGACGGAAGACCTGGTGCAGCGCTGTCGCCGGCCGTTTGAGCAGGCTTTGAAAGATGCCGGCATGTCCGCTGGCGATCTGGATGAAGTGGTGCTGGTAGGCGGCTCTACGCGGATGCCCATGGTGCAAGATTTGGTGCGTAGCCTGACGAGCAAAGAACCCAACAAAAGTGTTAACCCCGATCAGGTGGTGGCTGTGGGCGCGGCCATACAGGCCGGCGTTTTGGGCGGCGAAGTCAAGGATGTGCTGCTGCTAGACGTGACTCCGCTCAGCCTGGGGATTGAGACGATGGGTGGGGTCATGACCGTCTTGATCCCGCGCAACACCACTGTTCCCACGCGCAAGTCGCAGATCTTCACCACGGCTGAAGACAGCCAGCCTGGTGTGGATGTGCAGGTGCTGCAAGGTGAACGCCCCATGGCCGAGGACAATAAGATGCTGGGCAAATTCCGCCTGGATGGCATTCCACCTGCGCCGCGTGGCATTCCGCAGATTGAAGTCACCTTTGACATTGACGCCAACGGCATTCTGCATGTCAAAGCGCAGGACAAGGCGACGGGTAAAGAACAGAGTATCCGCATTACGGCCACGACTAACCTGAACGAAGCAGACGTGGAGCGCATGATCAACGAAGCGCGGCAGCATGAAGCTGAAGATCAACGCCGGCGGGAATTGGTGGAAGTGCGTAACAATGCCGATACGCTGATTTACACGGTGGAGAAGAGTCTGCACGACCTGGGTGATAAAGTGCCGGCATCTGAACGCAGCCGTATTGAAGCCAGTGTGGCTGAACTGCGGCAATCCCTGCCCAGTGGAGACGCCAACCGCATTCGCCAGTTGAGCCAAAATCTGGAGCAAATGAGCTATGCGCTGAGCCAGCAGCTTTACCAGACGCAGAGCGGCAGCGACCGCACCACCGGACCTGAAGGCCGCGGCGATGATGAAGACGTCATCGAAGGAGAATTCCAACAGGCATAACCGGGAGCGCGGGGTGGCTGTGCTCGCTCCATGAAGTAAACAGGCTTTGAAAACGGTGGGCTGCGAGGCCCACCGTTTTTGTTTTGATTCTAATAAATTTGAGACGAAATTGTGCTATCCTATATTCGTTGCGAAAAAGAGCAAGCAAGGCCACATGCAAACTGGTATACGGAGCAGTTGAATGGAATATCGGGATTACTATCAGGCGCTTGGCGTCAGCAAAAATGCCACACAGGATGAAATCAAGAAGGCATATCGCAAATTAGCCCGCCAGTATCATCCAGACGTGAACCCTGACAACAAGTCGGCTGAAGAACGGTTCAAACAAATAAGCG
Organism: uncultured Ardenticatenaceae bacterium; assembly: GCA_964507675.1. Lineage (GTDB taxonomy): Bacteria > Chloroflexota > Anaerolineae > Promineifilales > Promineifilaceae > JAGVTM01. The sequence continues at coordinate 14,699 of CAZDSN010000034.1, forward strand.
AAGC
>CAZDSN010000035.1:0-14666 GCA_964507675.1 uncultured Ardenticatenaceae bacterium
GGCGGCGGCCACAAAACACCCCCCACTGAAAAACCCTTCGTGCTCTAGCTGATTTGTTCGTTTTCAACAGGCGGCAAAACCGCCTGGCGCACCTGTTCTGTTTGCTGAGCGCGAAACTGCTTTAACTTCTGGCGGTAGTGGGGATACTTAATGCCCAAAATAGCGACAGCCAGCAGAGCGGCATTTTTGGCCCCGGAACGGCCGATGGCCAATGTGCCCACCGGAACGCCGCCGGGCATCTGCACAATAGACAGCAGCGAATCCAACCCATTCAGGGCTTTGCTTTGCACAGGCACGCCCAGCACAGGCACGGTGGTCTGCGCCGCCACCATGCCTGGCAGATGGGCTGCGCCGCCAGCGCCAGCGATAATGATTTCCAGGCCACGCGCCTCGGCGGTAGCGGCATACTCAGCCATCCACTGCGGCGTACGGTGCGCCGACACCACCTGGCATTCGTAGGGCACACCAAACTCGGCCAACACGGCGGCGGCATGCTGCATGGTCGGCCAATCAGACGTACTGCCCATTATGACGCCCACAAGGGGTGTGTTCTCGGCCATTCACTATCCCTAACCTGGACAAGCCAGAACCCAAAAGATTTTTGCCACGAATTACACAAATTAACACGAGTTTTTATATCGTCATTCACGCCCATTCGTGGCAGATTTTCCTGTTAACTGTACCAGAAGTTGCTTCATGAGGTGCTAAAATCGGGAGGTCAGGTAATACGGCAGCATCTTCCGCCAGGAGGGCCAGTCGTGTGGAATATCATACCCCCACACGTCCAGTTCATGGGGAATACCTTTGCGCCCTAAGATTCCAGCCAGACGGCGGGAAGCATCTGGATTCTCGTAATTACCCTGGCCGGTGACAAGATGAATGTGCGTTTTCTGCTGCAGCATACCCAGATAAGGGTCTGTCAGGTTAGGCAGATAATCTACCGGATTATTAAAGTAGACGTTTTCGTCGTAGTAGTCGCCATCATAATAGCCGCGAATATCGTAGGAGCCACTCATGGCGATCATGCCATCAAAGAGATCCGGGCGGCGAAAGAGCTGGTTGGCGCAGTGAAACGCTCCCAGGCTGGCCCCACTCGTGATGATGCCTAATTTACTCTGGCAACTGTTCCAGATGTAGGGAACCACTTCATCGGTGATGTATTTGTTGTACTGCACCTGGCGCAGCGCCTTATATTTGATGGGAACTGCCCGATTGAGCCAGCTTTCGTTGTTGATGCTGTTGATCGAGAAGACTTTGACCTTGCCGGCATCTATCACCCCGGCCAACACGTCAATCATCTGAAACCGCTCATACTCCAGGTAATCCGCTGCCGCTGTAGGGAATAACAACACCGGAAATCCATAGTGACCATAGGTCACTATTTCCATATACTTTTCTAAATTGGGACTGTACCAGCCGTCCAAAATTCGTTGCATCTTGTCCTCATGTGCATTTCACTGATTCAGGCCGCGAATGTCACCACGGCAAATAAAAATGTCGGCGGGTGGAAAACCCGCCACGCGCACTGCTAACCGCACCGATGGGCTGTTGAACTGTTTCAGGGCAACCAGTGGATGGACGTTTCTGAAGCAGGCAGCAAGGGAACCATTTGTCACGGTCAATTGTGCGTGATTCTAACACAAACCCACGCGACTATGACAAGCCGTGCTGGATTTTGCCTTCACGCCCCCGCCCACTGAGCCACGTTGTGGGCGATGCGCGCCGCCGCCGGCTGCGCCCCAGGGACAAACGATTGCCCGGTCAGTTTTTCATAGGCGGCGATGTAGCGAGCGGCCACTTGCGCCACAAAATCAGGCGGCATCACCGGCGGCATACCTTCGCCCCGATACCCCTGCGCCGCATACCAGCGGCGCAGAAACTCTTTGTCAAAATTCTCCGGCTCCGCGCCGCCTGGCTCATAGGTGTCCGCAAGCCAATAGCGGCTAGAATCAGGCGTGTGCACTTCGTCAATCAACGCCAGCCGCCCATCTACCAGGCCAAATTCATACTTGGTGTCCACTAGAATCAAGCCAGCGTGTGCTGCTGCGGCCTGTCCCCGCGCAAAAACAGCCAGGGCCGTGGCCTCTACTTCTTCCCACAACGAGGCCGAGACCAATCCCCGCGCCAGGATTTCGGGGCGCGTTATACGCTCATCGTGCCGGCCGTGGGTGGCTTTGGTAGTAGGCGTGATGAGGGGATGTGGCAGGGGATCATTCTTGCGCAAACCATCGGGCAGCGAGATGCCGTAAGGATGCCGCTCTCCTCGCTCATATAAGTACCAGAGAGATGTGGTGGTCACCCCGGTGATATAACCGCGCACCACTACCTCCACAGGCAATGGTTGGGCTTCGTGAGCAATGGTGACGTTGGGGTCCGGAATAGCCATAACGTGATTGGCCGCTACCCCCTGAAGTTGGGCAAACCACCAGGCGCTCAACTGGTTCAGCACCTGCCCCTTGTATGGAATAAGCCCCAGAACCCGGTCAAAGGCGGAGACGCGGTCGGTAGTGATCAGGAGGCGTTGCCCTGGGCGACAATACATGTCGCGCACCTTGCCCACTATTTTAGGTCCCCAATTGGGAATTTCTACATCTGCCAGAGAGTGGGGAAGCGCGGCCAACAACGCTTTATGTGTCAACATGGCGTCTTCCTTCAGGCAAAATACGTTTGCAGCAGCGCGTCCTGGCGGGCGCTACTGCGCCATTCCGGTTTCAGATCCAGGGCACGTAGCAAGTAACGCCGCCCTTGTTTCTCATTATGCAGCAGGGTGTAAGCCATAGCGCCAGCGTAGTGGGCCTGGGCATTGCCGGCATCCAGTTCAATCACGCGATCAAACGCCGCTGCCGCCTCGTCCATCTGCCCCAATCGCATCTGGCACAACCCCAGACCATACCACGCCTGATCGTGCTCTGGCGACAACTGCACCAGCGCCGCATAATTGGCGGCGGCCTCCTGGAAATATTCCATGTCATAGTAAAGGTCAGCCACCACCAGACGATAGACGTGATAAGGAGGAAAGAGACGAATAGCCTCGGTGTAGGCAGCTATAGCTGGCACGTAATCCTGCTGCTGCCGCCACTCTTCGGCCTGGCGGAGAAGGTCGTTAGCCTGCTCTTGCGCCGGGCGCCGCGCCGAATCCGCCGCCGGTGACAGGTAAAGGCGGCGCAAATGGTCGTGCAGCCGGGAAGGATCGTAGCCGAAAGCCCAGCACCGTTGTTCCTCAATAACCAACAGGCGACCATCATCAAAGCAGATTTCGACGTCGTACAGAATCCGCTCTGCGCCGCGAATCAGCGTCAGGTTGCGGTTAAGACGAATGTCAATAATGCTTTGGGCATCCCAGATTTGCGGGCCACGCCAGAAGTGGCTGACCTTGATGGTATCAGGGGTGAGGCGCACACTGGCTGGCCCGCGCATTTCCAAAAGCAGCGCCGTCAACAGCATCACGCCCGCCAAAATCTCCAGCACCAGGAATGCTTCCCACCGGTGGTCGCCTTCAGCCACAAGCAAAGATAGCGCCCCTAATCCCCCCATCACCAGGATGGCTGTGCCCGCTTGCAACCAGAGGAAACGGGCCTGCAGGTGTAACTGCCAGGGAAACTGCGGTTTTTCTTTTTCTTGCAGCGCCGACGCCCGCTGTCGCAGGGTACGATACAGGTCAGGGAAGTTTTCCAGGCGGCGGTTCAGCCGCAGTCTGTCCTGAGGGGTAAGCAGGACGAGATTGGGCGGCAGATGGTAATCTCGTTCCTGATACCCGGTGATGGCGGCGTAGGGAACCTTTTTGACCTGTTTGAATCGCTGCCAGACAATCTGGTCACCGGTCAGGGTGACCTGCTCACTATGACGAACAAAGAAATAGATGCCAAACCAGTTAAGCGGGGAGAGAAGTAACACGGGCAAATAGAGGAAGGTTGTCACCGGGCGGCGGTCGAGAATGAAAGCCAGCAGCAGCAAGAAGAAGAGAAACAGATGCGCCACGATGATGAGTATGCCGGCATTGCGCAACGACCGCGACGAAGAATAAACCTGGTTCATAGCACCATTCCTGATTCAACCGCGCCCAATCGCTCACCACACCTGGAAGAACGACAGCACGCGCTCCTCGAACAGCTTTTCGCTGTCCCCATAAAACGTATGGCCCTGGCCTTCATAAGTAAAGCACTCTACCACATGATTTTGCGTCGTCAACATCTGGCACAATTCCTGCGACCAGGCCGGGGGCACCACATCATCTTTACCGCCGTGGTGGATACTCAACGGCGCCTGGATATTGCGCAAATGATAAATGGGAGAAATGGCTTCCAGTACAGCCGGCGGCGCACTCATTTCAAATGCCCATTCCCGCCCCTCAGACCACTCCTTAATCCGCTCATAGTTGCGCGTCTCGTCGCCGCTCATTGACCCGTATAACACAGCCGCGCGCACGGCTTCTGGCCACACCGTCAGCACGCGCAGAGCGACCCCCCCACCCATGCTGTGCCCTAACAGATAAATACGGTTCCCATCGGCGCGGCGCAGCACCCCTGTGGGGTCCAGGCTTTGCTGCTTGATGATGGCGATCAAATTCATGACATCCACCGCGTAACCAATACGGTACGGATTCGGCCCCGTATCGGAGGGCGGATAGTTGCGGTAGTTAGGGTGGATCACCAGATAACCCGCTTCGGCCAGGGCATCTGCGTAACGGGCGGTGTAATCTTTAACCCGGTAAAGTTCAGGCTCAATGTACCCGTGCAGCACAATAGCCACCGGGAATTTCTCTCCTTCTTCCGGCACGTTCATAAAGCCATAAAGCTGCAAGCCGTCGCTGGGGTAGGTAATCAAGTAGCGGGTAAAGGCAGGTTTGTATTCAGTCGTATCTTCAATTTGCAGCAGGCCGCCGCCATAGGGGCGGGCAGCTAATTCGGCAATGGTCAGCCCCTGATACAGGTCCGGCGTGGCGGTGGGAATAGGCGTGGGAGATGGCGGCGTAGTAGGAGATGGCAGCGGCGTCAGCGACGGCAGCGGCGTGTAGGTGGGGCGCAGCGGCGGCAGCGTTTGTGCTGGGATCGCCTCCACGGGGATAGGAGCTGATGCAACCAGGGTCGGTAGGGGTCTGCTGGGGGCGGCAATCAGGCCAAAACTATCACAGGCCGTTAAGTTGAAGAGCAGGAAGAGGACGACCAGGAGCGCGGTTGCAGCACGTCTTTTTATCCCCCCACCCCATTGTACTTTTTTGCTGTCTTTACCGATTCCAGGACTATGCGAAACGTTTGGCATAATTAGGATACTTGGGCAGATTCAGGGGCAACTTAAAAGCCAGGCAAAGCGGGCTAAAACGGCGCATGACCCACGATACTTTGATGCCATTCCGTTAAAAACTTGAGGGCTTCGTCAAACTGTTTTGCCGGCAGCAGCTTATAGCTGGTGATGCCAAATTTACGGTATAGTTCGCCATACACCGCCCCGAATTCATTTCTCTTCGTCTGGTTGCCTAAAGCAATCGCCACTGCTTTGACTGCCTGGCTGATTTGACTGGCCTGGTCGGGGGTGACAGTGCGCCCCGCATGTCCCAGCGTAGATTCGATTTCTTCCAGGCGTTGATCATGATCAGTCAGCCGGGCCGCGTGTGTCTCCATCTGCGCTTCCAGCAAAATCTGGTTGCGCGCCAGTTTTACCATAGCTTGCAATATCTTGTAGGCCTGCACCGCCTCGGTGTCGCTTTGCAGCAGGTCGTCTAAAACAGGATCAGCGGTCAGGCGTCCCTCCTGGAACGCTTCCGCCAACACTTTGTAACACTCTCGCTGGTAGCGAACCAGACGATCCCGCGCTTCTTCCTTGACACGACTGGCGCTAATGCCGAACAAAAAGCCACTAATATAGTCCAGTGGCAGGCAAATCATCTCCTGACGGCCACCGGGTGTCACCGTAACGGTGACACCTTGCACTTCACCGGACAGCACCAGATCACGATTGATACGTCGCCGCTGCGGGTCCCAGGCCACGCCCAAGAAATCACAAATGGGGCGTATAGGCACAAAAATCTCTCGTTTTCCTTCAACGTCTACCAGTACCGCCGTAATTTCATCATCATAGAAGACGACTTGCTTTTGTTCAATAGGAACTAACGCACTCATCGGCTAACCTCTTCCCTTTAGATATATCCGCCATTCCCACACGCACGGTCACCCATCCCGCCGCCAGTCCGGCATCCGTAGTTCCACGTTGCGCGTTTCCACCATGTCGCGTTCAATGCCATAACGATGCACCCGTTCCAACCCGGCAGCCAACAAATACCGCATCAGTTCCATTTTGCCAATACTGTATCGCTTTACCAGGCGGTTAATCTCTTCATCCATTTCTGGCGGCAGCAGCACTCCCCGGCGCAACTGTCGTCCGGCCATGGATGGGTCTTTTCCCTGAGGGTTGGTAGCTCGCCGCACTTCTGTCGCCGGGATTACCTCAAACGGATTGGCGAGTTGTTTCTTACGTGGGTTTGGGCGAGTCGCTTTGGGTTCCTCAAAATCAGCCAGGAAATCGGGCAGGTCATCGGTCATAATAGATTCGCTCCACTAGTTTCTGGTATGATTCCGCAGCTGGCGAGTCAGGCGCGTATTCAAACAACGTCATCCCGCCGCCAGAAGCAGCCGATTCGGGCACAACCTGATTTTTGGGGATTGGTTCGGCAATAGTTTTGACGCCGTAAGCATCAATAAGGGACTCCAACACCTGGTTATCCTGCACCTGTCGCTTGACAAAAAAGGTGGGCACAACCGTATGAATGGCAATATTGATGCCGCTCATCTGGGCGCGGCGCACATTCTCAATGTGCTGCCCCGCCCCTACCGCGCTCAAGAAATCTAATTTGACTGGGACAACAGCCGCGTCGGCCAGTTGATAGACGGCGTTAGACAGCGCATCATGAGCGGGCGGGCAGTCAATGATCGTAAAGGCAAAGCGTTGGGTCAATGTCCCCAGGCGCGCCTCCAGCAAATTGAGTAAGGGCACACTGCGGTTGCCCTCGTTCGGGCGCATAATAGACATGGCGTTGGTCAACGCCTCTTGCATGACAAGTTCTGTCTTGACTTCGGCCAGCCGGCGATCCGAAGGGAGCAGCCACAAATTGGGCCTGGGCAGCCCTTCGGCGCTGCGATCGGCGTGCACCAGGCTATCCTTGATTGTGCCGCGCCCTGTCAGGACATCGGCCAGATTCACGGCATTGAGCGACAGCCCCAGCGATGTGGCGCAATTGCCCTGGGCGTCAAAATCAATCAGCAACACATGTCCCCCGTCATGCGCGGCACACAAGCGCGCCAGGCCATGGGCCAGATTAACGGCGGTAGTCGTCTTGCCCACTCCTCCTTTCTGGTTGACAACGGCAAAAACAGTGGGTCGAACACTCATAACGGGCATCTCCATCATGGTTGTTCCCGGGGCACGACTATGCGCAAAAATTGTCCGCGACAGACATCTGTCGCACAGTGCCGCGCCCTGTGAAACAATCAAAATTATTGATATCAATTGGTATCATAGTGATACCATTCATTTTCATGAATGATGTCAAATGATATCACATGGTATCAATTGTGCAAGCCATCAGAAAATCGGGAACGATATATGATATCATATGAAATCATATTGATTACATATTGATACCATAATGATATATTTATGTTATCAATTGGTTCCATGATGAGAGAAAACAGACGGACACCCCGTTTTAAGACGCAAAAGAGACGAAACCACAGAACGGCTGCCGCGCAAAACGGCTCTCGATGCCTGGCAGGGGCGAGGGAGAAGGACTTGTCAGGCCGCCCGGTGGGGAGCAATGAGTGGGGAAGTACATCCGCGCTCCAAAGACACTTCGCATAGACCTCGCCAGGTGAAAAGAGTTATAATTCTCTTCAGAAGTTTAATCGTAGATTTTCGGCTGGTATTGCCGCGCGATCCACAAACACAGCTCAGGATCGAGGCGTTGCGCAGGATGAGGCGCAATTGGTGGACCCTCTGGCCTGTGATAATATCAAGAAGCCTGTCGCCTATTGCTGGCGACGGGTCGGATATACCGCACAGTGAGGCTGTTCCATGCAGATTGACACGCTAGACTTAAACTTTCAGCAGATCCCCCAAACCATTGCCGCTTACCTGATTACAGGGCCAGCAGGGGTGGTGTTGGTGGAGACAGGCCCTGGCTCAACGCTGCCCACCTTACGCGACCACCTGCAAGCCCGTCATCTGCGCCCGACGGACTTGCAAGCCGTCATTGTCACCCACATCCACCTGGACCATGCCGGCGCGGCGGGCTGGTTTGCGCAGCAGGGGGTTCCCGTCTATGTGCATTACGTCGGCGCGCCCCATCTGATCGATCCCTCGCGCCTGTTAGCCAGCGCCGCCCGCATCTACGGGGATCGGATGGATACCTTGTGGGGAGAAATGCTGCCCTCGCCCGCCGACCGTATCATTTCGCTGCACGATGGCGACACAATCACGGCCGCCGGGTTGACGTTTATGGCCATGAATACCCCCGGACACGCGACGCACCACCACGTGATCTGCCTGGGCGACGTGGCGTTTACGGGGGACGCTGCCGGCATTCACCTGCCAGGGCTAGATTTTGCCGACCTGCCGGCGCCTCCGCCGGAATTTCACCGGGAAACGTGGCAAGACACCATCCAACGACTGCTGGCGGCAGATTTTGCGCGCATTTATCCTACCCATTTTGGACTGGTAGAGAACCCACGGGACCATCTACAGGCGTTGAGCCGCCTGCTGGATCAGGTCGTTGCTTTCGTAGGGGAGCGGATTGTGGCGGAGATGCCCCGCGATCAAATCGTCAGGGAATACGAAGGTTGGATCCGCCAAATGGCAACCACACATGGCGTTTCAGAGGAAATGTTCCAGCGGTACGCAACGGCTAACCCCCACTATATGTCGGTGGATGGTATCAGCCGCTACTGGCATCGCCACCACAGCCAGTAAGAACGACATCCAGGCAGCTACAGCAGGGGGATGCCGGCAATTTTGCGCCAGACGGGATCTGCCGGACCCCGCTGCATTAACCAGAGTTCGGTGATAGGCGCCTGCCAGCGGCTGCGCCCCCATTCGGACTGCTCCATCTCCGCGCGCATCGTCTGCAAGGCGGACGGAGGTAGCCGCATCGCCAGAGTAAGATGGGGTGCATAAACGGGGTGCTTGTCCTGTCCCATGACCGCTAACAACTGCCGGCGCACAGCCAGCAGTTCAGGGGTGCTGGCTGTTACCAGGCACAAAACGCGCTCGCCAAACATCTGGATGCCTCCCAGCGTCAGAGCAAATGCCGGCAATTTTACTTCGCATAGTTGTTCGACCAGAAAAGACTCGTTGGCCGGGGTGGGGGGACCGGTACGCCAGTAAGTGCCGGCAAGGGTCACATGCGGCGGCGTGATACGCGCCGTCGTGGCATCATAGTGACGGCGCACCCGCTGGATACGCTCCGCCAGTTCACCCGTGGGAAAGGCGCCCACAAATATCCGATAATCGCCAAAAGGTATCACATTTACGCTATCAATGGGCAGGAGCATACGCCCCCGGCACTATGTCTCGGACGGCGGGTCCGATCCCTTGAGCCACTCATCCAACTGTTGCTGCGAAAAGCGCCATGTACCGCCCACCTTACGGGCAGGCAGTGTCCCATTTTGAGCCAACTTATAAACAGTTGACTCGGCTAGCTTCAGATACTGGGCCACTTCCTTGAGCGTCATAATATGGTCGGATTGTTTGGCAGACATCCAACCTCCTTTTACCATCAAGCAATCACCATAGACAAGGATGCGTGTACATGCGCATCTATTTATTATATTGCCTTTTCTTGTTGAATTCTTTCTTCCTTTCACCAAAAACCCCATTTACTGTACAGTTATTTCCATCTGTTCTATAATGTTGGGGAAAATTTGCAGAAAGGTCCCTTTAAGTAAGGAAAAGCTTGTGTCACATGCAGCCACGGACGACTGGGCAGATCCCTTAAACCAGGCGCTGCACCAGCTAGCCAGGCAAAAAGGGGAGCATTTAGCCGGGCAAATAGCGCCAATTCTTTTCACTAACCTGCGGTGTAAACGGCCGCAAAACTATTTGAATCGCCATCCGGGCAGCCTGTTGGGCGACTATGTCACGCATGTAGCCACCCTCTATGAAGAATTGTCTGGCTACTTGTATCAACTGCAGCAAGAGAAGTCAGACATAGTCTGGTCGCCCCTTTGCCAAAAACTGGTGACGTGGGCCCGGTGTGAGTTGAATCGCACCCCCAATGGGAGCAGCTTGTGGCAGGCAGAAGACATCGTGCAGGAAGCAGTCACCGCCTTAATGTTGGCTCGTTTTCCTTATGACACGCCCTTCGATCCATGGGCCCGCGTCATATTGCGCAACACCCGTATCACGGCTCAAAAGCGCGGCCAACAACGCAAAATTTCATTGATTTCATGGGAAGAACATATCGAAGCATCTGTTGCCACCACAACAATGGTAAATGTAGAAGAGATGGTTGCCACACAGCAAGACCTGCTACAGGGTATTGAGGCTATGACCCACGATGGCCGCCAACGCCTTATATTGCTGCGCTACTTCGAGTGCCTATCCTACGTGGAGATAAGTCGAATAATGGAAAAGTCGCTGTCCGCTCTGTACAAGCTTCATTTCGAAGCCATCGAGGAATTACAAGGCATACTTCTGCGAAAGTAGTGGTCAAATGTCTGCAAGGAACGATTTTTCAGCAGCAGATTGGGTAAAACGCCGATTAACAGAACTGCATGATCAATTAGAGCAATCAGGGGATTTGCTAGAACCGGCACGACAGTTGTGGGATCGGATTAGAGGGGAGCCGCCGCAGCCGGGGCAAACAGTAGACGAAGCAAGAGTAAGGAAGATGGCGCAGGCAGCCCTCGACGGAGTTGACATCGAAGCAGATCACTCTGTTTTCTTTGATATGCTGGTAGCTGACGCAACGCTGCAAGCCGAATTTTTGCGCATCATGGTCTCCTTAGAAGGTCAGCGCCAGGCTGAGTCCCCGTCTCCTCTGGCGTCCCGCCCACCCGAACAAATCGAGACAGCCGCGAATGGCTGGCAGATCATCTGGCAGCTAACTGCTGCCCAAATCCAGTCAGTCTTTAACTGGCAAAGGCAGAGTCTGGCTTATCGGGATATGCAGCCCCAGGCACTGACGCCTTCCCGCTTCCTGCTGCTGCAAAGTCGAACAGAAGTGATGGGCGCCGAGGTGGCCGTGGCTCTCAATGCCCATTACCAGGTAGCGTCGCCGGATACGCTGCAATTGTCTGTATCCATAGGCTCCCAGATGACCAGACCCATGTCCACACAAGTGCGGGTGGCATGGGGAACATATGATCAGACCATAGTCGTCACCGGATCGGGATACCACCCACTGCCGGCAGCCTCGCTGGACGAACTCTTAGATGAAACGGGGGAATATTTTCAGCATGGCTTACGTCTGACACTGGAAGCGCGTCTACTTTAAGCAGAGATATGATTACACCGGTAGATGAACAGCGTTATTTAGACGTGGCAGAGGCGGTAGATGCCGGCATTATCCCGCTAGCCATGCTCCCTAACCACGCGGCCAACCTGCCCCTCCTGACAGAGAGTCTGCTGGACACCCTGACACCGCAGATACATGCTTATTTTTACCGCCGCCCACGCCGCAGTTGGGCAATTGCGGCTGTCGCCGCCGCCGCCGCCAGACGCACCGATAATTTACACCTGCGGGGGCGGGCCGCCTGGCACGCCGCAGCGGGCGCCAATCAATGGACCCGCCCGCAGCTCATATTGGCCGCCGTGCAGGAAGCCCGAGATTGTTTTGCCCCCATAGAGGCCGCAGGATGGCTGGCCGCCTGCCAATGGCAGGAACATGCCGAACCCTGGCTGCAGCCCAACTTCCAGCAATCGGTGGCCGCTTTGCAACAAGCCACAGCCGGTTTGCAGCAGGCCCACATGCTCACCTTCGTCATTCCCTGCCGCCTCTCCCTGGCGGTTGCTTTTTTGCTCAACATACAGGCCAGCGCGGCGCAGGAACAGGTGCAGTTGTGCCTGGAGACAGACGATCCTCATGCCCGAATCAAGGCGTGGATGATTCTATCTGTTTGTGAAAGAGTAGGCGGTCGCACTCAAGCCGCTCTGGACGCGCTGGCGCAGGCGCAGGCCATTGCCGACACCATGGAAGTTCCTTTCTGGCAAGGGCGTATTGCGCAGCAGCGCGGCCTGTGCTATTTCGGACAGAGCTCCTACACCAGGGCCGTGCACCAACTGCTGCAAGCGCGCACCTACCTGGCAGCGTGCGACGTGCCGTTGTGGATTGCCCAGAGCGACAACGCCCTGGGGCAAGCGTATCGGGACATTGGCCGTTTGCGAGAAGCTCGCCAGGCGTTTGCTCAGGCGTATGAAATCTACCGAGAAGCTGGCGTGCCTGGGCTTCTAGGCGACAATTTGTTGGACACAGGCAAGCTGCAAAACTATTTCGGTCAATTTGACCAGGCCGTCGCCACACTGCATGAGGCAGAAAAGCAATATCGTCTGGTGGGGCGATGGGATAATGCGGCCTATGCCATTATGAACCGTGGTGAAGCAGCGCTGGCTCAGGGGCGTTATCAGCGGGCGCTGCAAGCTCTGGAAGCAGCCGAGCAGCAACTGCTGGCTGTGGGCAATATGCTCAAAGTGGCCGCCTGCGATCTGCGTCTGGCGCACATCTGGCAGATGGTCGGGCAACCACAGCTTGCTCACTACTACCTGGACCAGGCCGCAACATACTTTGCCCCGCAAGACATATCCAGCCAGGTGGAAATTGATGCCCAAAGGGCGGAGGTACTGCTGCAAGAAGGGCGGCAGGCGGAAGCCGTCGCTTGTTGGCAGCGCGCCCTGCAAGCCGCCGAACAACAAGAGTCGTTGGCCCAAAAAGCGACGATCCAGGGCGCGCTGGGCAAAGGATTGCTGGCGCAGGGGCAGTTGGCGGGGGCTTTTTCCTATTTGCAGCAGGCGCGGGACACCTTTGCTGAGATAGGCCATGTCGTCGAGTTGGTGAACTGCGACCTGGCGCTGGGGCAGTATTATCAGCTAGCGGGAGATACAGCAACGGCAGCAGCAGCCTGGCAGCGCGCCCGCCAGCAAAGCCTGGGGCTGCTGCCTGACCACTTGTGGCAGGCGGAAGTCGGACTGGCCAGAGTGGCCGCGCAGGCCGGCGATTATGCGGGGGCGCTGGCGGCTTATCGGGATGGCGTGACCGCGTTGGTGCGTTATCGTCGCGATTTCTGGCAGCCCGAAGTAGCCGGACATCATTTTGCCCAGGTGAAACCCGCTCTGGACGCCGCGGTGAAAATGGCGACCATGTGCGAGGCCGCGGCAGATGCCTGGCATTTTATTGAAGCGGGCAAAGCGCAAACGTTGGAGCGGCAGTTAGCCGATGCCGGCAGTAGCGCACCCAATCTCACCATCTCAGTTCCCCGCCACAGTGAGCTGGCCGAAGCAGCCGGAAAGATCCGTTGGTTACAAGAACAAATCCGAAATCGCTACCGCTCCCAGCGATCCCTTTTCCGGCCCAGTTCGGCCAGCGACACCCAGTCGCTGCTGCAGCAGCTGCGGCAAAGCATCGCCGATTACGAGAATCTGCGGGCGCGGGTGGAACGGCAGCAAGTGGGTTACAGCGAAGATACCTTACCGCCGGGTCAAATCGAGTTAAGCCAGTTCCGCCAGGCCGCCACCGAGGCATATGGAGCAGGGTGGGGGGCAGTCAGCTACTACCTGAGCGGCGATACCTTGTTTGCCACCTGGACCACAGTAGATAGTTGCCGGGTATGGCAGCAGGAGATTCCCAGTCTGGCCAGCTTCGCCCTGAACCAATGTGTACAGGCGGATACAGGTGAGCGCATTCTGGCGCGCGACTTGCAGGAACTGGGAGAACTACTGCTGCCCTCCCCAGTGCGCGCCCAACTGCGCCCGGATAAACCCTTGCTGATCTCCCCATCGGCCAGACTCCACAGCATCCCCTGGCCGGCGCTGGAGATAGGCGGGGTCCCGCTGGTCAACCAATGCCTGCCCCTGATCATCCCGTCTGCCCACAGCTTTGTCTTATTATGGCAGCGACAGCGGACGCAGGCGGTAAACGCCGCCAGGAAAGGGCGCGTGTTAGCTGTATCCACATTCGCCAATAATCATGCTCCATTGCCCCTGGTAGAACAAGAGCAGGCAGGATTGGTGCAGCGGTTGGGCGTGGAAAATGTGCGCGTGCTGCGGAATGAACAGGCAACACGCGCGAATTTGCCTGCCTGGTGGCCGAACGAAGAAAAGAATTTGGGTTCGTTTTTTCATATTGCCACACATATCGCCTCAGGGCGGGATAATGGCCGCCTGAGCGGCATCGCCCTATACGACGGGGACCTGTGGCTGGACGACGTGTGGGACCTGGCGCCGCTGCCGCCACTGCCGCCACTGGTAACGTTGTCAGCCTGCTATGGCAGCCACAGCCGGCACTATGAGGGAGATGAAGCTGTGGGGCTGACGCCAACCTGCCTGGCTGCCGGAGCCAATCAGGTGGTGGGGAATTTGTGGCGGGTGCTAGACCCGGCAGCAGCAGCGCTCATGCTGGCATTTTATGATGGGTATGTGGGCGGGCAGATGCCGGCACTGGCCCTGGCCCAGGCGCAGCGAGCCGC
>CAZDSN010000036.1:0-14500 GCA_964507675.1 uncultured Ardenticatenaceae bacterium
GTTACCCACAAACGCAGCCTCGCCCTCGCCATGCGCTCCTGGTAGAATCCACGCTACAACGCTCTAGGACAAATAGCCAGGGTGTCCTCCAGCTTATCAGGTGATTGCGTTAACGATATGCCGGCACAAACCCCCTCCACCCGCCCTCAAGCCCTCGCCGCCTTGCGCCAGATAGCCCGCGCCCTCAGCGCCGCCTGGGATCTGGACACCACCCTCGACCTCATCGTGCGCAAAACCACTGAAGTCATGCACGTGGACTCCTGCGCTATCTACTTGCTCGACCCCGACGGCGAGACCCTGCGCTTGCGCGCCACCACAGGCCTGGCCCGTCGCGCTCTGGGGCGCGCCACCCTTAACGTGGGCGAAGGCATGACCGGGCACGCTGTCCGCCGCAACCAACCCGTCTACGCCACCCATGCCCAAAACGATCCCCACTTCAAATGGGTTGAGGAGGCGGATGAAACCGCCTTCCACTCCCTGCTGGCTGTCCCCCTGGTGCTGGACACCAAATCCCTGGGCGCGCTCAACGTGCAGACGATAGCCCCCCACACCTTCAGCGCCGCCGAAGTCGAAGTCCTGTCCCTGATTGGAGACCTGGCTGCTGGCGCGCTGGCTAAAGCGCAGTTGTACGACAGCCAGCGCCGCCAGATTGATGAACTCCAGGCTCTGGCCCAGATCAGCGCCGCCGTCACCTCCCCGCAATACCTGGATGATATGCTTGACCTGGTGACCGAAATGGCAGCGCGCACCATGGACGCTGCCGTTTGTTCCATTTTCTTGCTGGATGAGAACGGTACCCATCTGGAACTGCGCTCTGCCCGGCGCACCACCAGCCCCTACCGTCCCAGACCGCCGCTGCCATTGGGCGAGGGCGTCACCGGGCAGGTGGCCATCACTGGCAGTCCCATTTATGTGCGCAATGTGACCTTAGACCGGCGCTATAAAGATGCAGAACTGGCCCGCCGCGAAGGGTTGGTATCCCTGTTATCCGTACCCTTAACTGTCCGCGACCGCGTGATTGGCGTTTTCAACTGCTACACAGCCAGCGAACGGGAATTTGGCAGCGAGCAGCGCGCCCTCTTTATCACCCTGGCGAACCAGACCGCCCTGGCGATTGAAAATGTCCGCCTGGTGACCAATGCGGCCATCGTCCGCGAAATGCACCACCGTATTAAGAACAATTTGCAGACGGTCGCCATGTTAATGCAGTTACAGATTTCGGAGGCGGAACGACTGGATACCCGCCACGTGCTGGAAACAAACATCCACCGCATTCATAGTATCGCCGCCGTGCATGAGGCGCTGTCGGAACGAGGTTTTACGCTGGTGGAAATTAAGGACGTTCTGGAGCGCATCACGCGCATGATGGCCGAAAGTATGGTTGGGCCGCACCAGCAAATTACTATTCAGGTTCAGGGGGAAACCTTGCTCTTGCCCAGCCGCGCCGCCACCGCCCTGACGCTGGTAGTTAATGAACTGGTGCAGAACGCCCTGGAACACGCCTTTCGCGGCTGCTCTACTGGACGTATAGACATTTCGGTGGGGCGGTCGCCGCAAGAGATCGTCGTGCTGGTCCGCGATGACGGCGTTGGCTTGCCTGCCGCCCTACCGCACAGCCTGGGTCTGGAAATTGCGCAGACGCTGGTTACTGAAGACCTGCGCGGCCAAATGAAGTTTAACCGCCTCACTCGCGGCACCGAAATCAGCATCCGCCTCCCCCGCGCCATCGAAGCCGCCGCCTGAACCGTTTTCCGTTATCTGTTACCTGTTTTCCGTTGCCTGTTATTGATATGAAAATCTTGATCGCCGACGACGAATCCATTATCCGGTTGGGACTGAAATCCATGCTGCAGCAAATGGGGCATGAAGTCGTAGCGGCGATGAACGGGCGGGAAGCGCTGCAAATGGCCCGCAGCCAGCGCCCCGACCTGGCTATCCTGGACGTGAAGATGCCGCTGACAGATGGCTTGCAAGTGGCGCAAACGTTGGGTCGCACGCAGCCAATGCCTGTTTTGCTGCTGACGGCTTATAGCGACCAGGACCTGATCGCCAGAGCCGCCGAACTGCCCATTCATGGTTACCTGGTGAAGCCTGTCCAGCCTGCCGACCTGATGGCCGCCATAGCCGTCGCTGTGCGGCGCTTTGCCGAGGCGGCGGCGCTGCGGCAGCGGGCGGCCGAGTTGGAGGCGCAGTTGGAGTCCCGTAAATTGATCGATCGCGCCAAAGGGTTGTTGATTGCTGCCGGCATGAGCGAAGCCGCCGCCTACCAGACTATCCAATCCCGCGCGCGGCAGCAGGGTTGCAGTATGCGCCAGATTGCCGAAGCCATTTTGCGCGAAGGGGCATAGCCAATACCTGCGGGCCTGCCCGCCGCTATCCAGGATTGGCCTGGGCGCGCCAGACTAAGACTTTTGTAGCCTTTTTATACCAGCATAAGTGTGAGATAATTACCTAAATGATGACCAACCAACTTCTCACCCCCACTAAACGCCCATGACAGTCAGTGAATTCGCCATTGCCAATCCCATTAACTCCGACCAGCGATCTCCACTGCGGTGGGTGCTGTGGCACGTGCTGCACAACAAGCTGTTTATCTTTACTATGTTTTTGGGAGCCTTTGGCAACGCCGCCCTGGCCGCTTTCGTTCCTGTTCTCATTGGTCGCGCCTTCAATGCCGCTCTGGCGCAGCCGGCCGACGTGCGCGCCATTGGCCTGGCGGCGTTGTCTATCATTGGCAGCCAGGCTGTGCGCGCCGTGCTGCAATTGGGGCGCAACTTCTCCAGCGAACTGATTGGGCAGCGGCTGGAACGGGACACGCGCGAAGAGCTTTATCTCAGCCTGCTAGGCAAGAGCATGACCTTTCATGACATGCAGCCGGTGGGGGATACCATGGCCCGCGCCACCAACGACGTGCGTGAAGTCAACTTGATGCTGAATCCGGGTATCAATCTTGTGGTTGGCTCCTCCAACTTCTTGCTCATGCCCATTCTTTTCAGCCCCAGCTATGATCCCCAACTCTTGCTGGCCCCCCTCTTCTTTCTCATTACTTATTTCTGGGCCGTTGCCCGCTATCTAGGCGTCCTGTCTGCCATTTCCGATCGTGTGCGCCGCACTTTTGGCCGAATGAACAGCCGCCTGGCGGAAGCTATTGACGGCATCGAAACGGTGAAAGGCGCGGCGCAAGAGGACAAAGAAGTGCAGCGGTTTCGCGCCTATGCCACAGATTATCGGAATGCGGTAGTCACCCAGGGGTACGTGGAAGCCCGTTTCTTACCGTTGCTATTCCTGGGCATTACCCTGGCCATGGGGTTTACCCATGCCTTTTTGCTCTACCAGGCCGGCCAGATCAATGTGGGCGAGGTTATTGGCTACGTGGGGTTGTTGAACCTGTTTGGGTTCCCTACATTTACATCCCTGACGGCTTACTCCCAGGTGTCGCGGGGCATGGCCGGCGCCCGCCGCATCTTGCAACTGATCCAGGCAGAGACGCATCTGGATGAGAACAGTGAAGGATTCACGGAGACCATACACGGCCGCATCACCTTTGAAAACGTTAGTTTTGGTTATGTGCCCGGGGTAGATGTGCTGCAGCACATTAGCTTTACCATTGAACCCGGAGAAACGTTGGCGATTGTCGGGCAGACAGGCGCCGGCAAAAGCACAATTGCTAAACTCATCAACCGCACCTATGACGTGGACAAAGGGCGCGTCCTGATAGACAACATTCCGGTATCTGAATGGCAGTTGGCTGCCTTACGCCGCCAGATTTCCATTATTGAGCAGGACATCTTTCTCTTTTCCCGCACCATAGCGGAAAACATTGCTTTTGGCTGCCCGGATGCCAGCCAAAGCATGATTGAAGAAGCAGCCAGGGCTGCCCAGGCTCACGATTTTATCATGACGTTTCAAGAGGGATATGAAACCGTCATCGGGGGGCGGGGGGTGACGCTTTCCGGCGGCCAGCGGCAGCGGCTGGCCCTGGCGCGCGCCTTCCTGGTCAGCCCGCGCATTCTTATTCTGGACGACTCCACCAGCGCCGTAGATAGCGCCACCGAAGATCGCATTCAAAAGGCTATTACCCGCGCCGCCGCCAACCAGACGACCATTCTCATCACCCATCGTCTTTCCCAGATTCGCTGGGCGGATCACGTTCTGGTGCTGCGCAAAGGGCGATTAGTCGCCCAGGGCAACCACGACAGCTTGATGAAAACCTCCCCCGCCTACCGCCGTATTTTCCAGCAGTATGACGACGAGAAGGTCAGCGAGTCTTCGGCATCAAAGATACGTCCCGTTCCATGAAACCATTAGTTTATTACTGCCGCTGGCATCAGGCCCGCCTTTTTTTGCATGGTCGGGACGAAAACGCCGTCTGGGGAGAGTTGGGTTTTGCCGGCGAAACTCGCCAGCCATTCCGCTTTCACTTGAAAACGTGGCAGCTTACGCTGGGCGACGACTCAGCCGCGGAAACGGTACAGTTGGACGAAATGGGCGTGGTGCAGGGCGAAAAACTTTGATTTCTGCCTTTGTCAGCCCGTCCACCGCTGGCGGCGAACTTCGGTCACGTTGGGCAGGGTTTCCAGCTTGCGCAGCAGCCATTCCAGATCGCTCAGGCTGATAATTTCGGCGACCAGATAGACCGTAGCAATGCTGTTAGCAATCGAGGATTTTATTTTGGTTAAGGGGATGCCACGCCCTTTCAAGATGTTCGTGATATCGTTCATTAAGCCAGGCCGGTTGTATCCCTTGATCACAATGGGAATGGGATACGCTTCCGCTTTTTCTCCCCACCCCACTTCAATCAAGCGCTCTGGTTCGTTGATATTAACCATCTGGCTGCAATCTTTGCGGTGGACGGTGACCCCTCGTCCACGAGTGATGTAGCCTACAATTTCTTCGGGGGGGATGGGGTTGCAGCACAGCGCCATGCGCGTGTGCAGGCCACTGACGCCCAAAACGGTCAACCCTTTTGCCTTGGGGCGCGTTGTCAGCAGGGGCAGCAGTTCATCATCAGGCTGCAGCTTTTGTTTAATAGAGGCGATGGCCCCCCCTATTTGCGACGTTTGAATGTCGCCAAAGCCGATTTTTGCCAGAAACTGATCTACTTCGTCATAGTGCAGGGCATGGGCAATATCTTCTACGGAATAGATGTTGGCCAACCCCAATCTTTTTAACTCCCGCTCCACCACTTCGCGGCCTTGCTGGATATTTTGCTCTCGCTCCTGTTCGCGGAACCACTGCCGAATCTTGCTGCGTGTGCGGGCGCTACCGGCATAGCCTAGACCTTCGTTCATCCAATCACGGCTGGGGCCGCCGGTTTTGGTGGTAATAATTTCTACGCGGTCACCCGATTTGAGTTTGTAATCAAGGCCAACCATCTTGCCGTTGACTTTAGCGCCGCGGCAGCGATGCCCAACGTGGGTGTGAATTTGATAAGCAAAGTCAATGGGGGTAGAACCTGCCGGCAAATCCATCACATCCCCACGTGGCGTAAACACATAAATGTGGTCGGATACTTTCTCCAGGCTGATAAAGTTTTGGTCAATGATCTGGCCTTCTGCTTCTTGCAGCAGCGCCAGCAGTTCCCGCTGCATCTGGATCTGGCGATTGAGGGCCGGGTTGAGTTTGCTGCCTTCTTTATACACCCAATGAGCGGCGACGCCGCGTTCAGCTTCTTCGTGCATGGCGCGCGTCCGGATCTGCACTTCCAATGTGCGCCCGTCACGGTCAATAACAGCGGTGTGCAGCGATTGGTAGCCGTTTGGTTTAGGGCGGGCAATGTAGTCGTCAAACTCCTGCGGAATAGGATGCCACAGGTTATGGACTATGCCCAACACCTGATAGCAGCGGTTTTTGTCCTGGGTATCCAGAATGATGCGCACTGCCTGGACATCATGAATCTCCTCAAAGCGCAGTTCTTTGCGTTCCATTTTGCGGTAAATCGAGTAGATGTGCTTGGGGCGACCGGTAATGGAGGCGTGCAAGCCTGACTTTTCGATTTCGACCTGAAGCTGGTGAATAGCGGCCTGTACGCTGCGATCGCGCGCCTCCCGTTTCTCTGACAGGTAGCGGGCGATTTCTTTATACTCTTCCGGCTTGAGATAGCGGAAAGAGAGGTCTTCCAATTCCCACTTGAGCGTCCAGATGCCCAGACGGTTGGCAATGGGCGCATAGATGTTGCTAGCTTCCTGAGCGACTTGTATTTGGTCGGCTTCGGGTATAAAGCTGGCCTTGCGTAAATCTTGCAGACAGTCGGCCATGCGGATCAATACAATGCGCAGGTCGTCTTCAATGATCGTTAGAATGGCGCGGCGGATCAGTTCCAGATTACGCTCATTGGCGCTGGTGTTAAGCCGGACGTAAGGATCGAGCCGGTCCAGCCCCGTGACCAGTTTGCTAATTTCGCTGCCAAAGCGGCTCTGCAATGTCTTGGGCAACACCCCTGTGTGCGGCAGCAGGGAATCATGCAGCATAGCGGAAGAGGTGCTGACAATGTCAATGCCAATCTGATTGACAGTGCTGGCGACAGAGAGATCGTGTTGGATATACGATTCGCCCGAGACGCGCATTTCGTCCCCGTGAGCATCGGCGGCAAATTGATACGCCTGGGCAATCTGTTGGCGGGCTTCCGTGGGCACCTGTGCCGGCAGGCGTTTTATCAGGTCATCAATTGTAATCAGTTTGGCTTTGGTCATGAGACTATTGCGCTGCGGCTGCACATCAAGACCGGCCACAGCCCCGGTATAGGGGGTCAGGAGAAACCGGGTGGGGTTTAGTCCAACAAAAAGCCCGGCTTACAGCCTGTTAGAATTATCCTGAGCAAAAAAAACAGGCGTTTCCGCTAGGAGGAGAACGCCTGCTTTGCTTTGTCGCTGCCAACTGTTTCAGCGTACGACTAGGCTGTAGTTGGTGGTTCTCCTGCATCGGAGGTGTCAGTATGGTCCGGGCTTGCCGGCATTGTGCCATCTGGTCCCTCTGTCACGCGCCCTTTCCCACCGCTAAGGACAATGCGTTCCTGGATTTGAGTGGAAGCTTCCTGAGCGCGCGAGCGGGTTTCTGTCAGGACAGTATTGGCGCGTTCGCGCACATGATCGAATCGTTGGCTGCCTGCGCTGCGCCATTCCGCGCTGTGTTCGGCCAACGTCGAACGTGTTGCCTGGCCCGATTGGGGGGCCAGAATCAAGGCTGTGGCTGCTCCCACCAGGCCACCGATAACAAAACCAGCCAGAAAGGCGCCAAATTCACCATTGTTTTCGCTCATGGTTAGTGCTCCTCTGAGAAAGTGGCCGTTGGCTTCGACAGGCTCAGCCAACGCATAAAAATAATCGTGGATTTCACGAACCGGCAGGAACTAACTAATCAGGCAGATTGTGCCGTGGATCGCCCAACAAAACCTTCAGCCCTCGCCGTAGGCCAGCGGCATAGCTGCTGGCTTTGGTAACCGGCTTGACGACGTTTTGGCTGACAAATGTAGTGGTGCCTTTTAGCGTGCCGATGGTTTCGTTGGTTTGTTGCAGAATTGGTTTGATTTCAAATTCCAGCATGTTGACCAGGCGAATAATCATGATCAACATGATAACGAAGGCAATACCAAACAGGCATGAACCCAGCGCCAGGGCAATGATGACTATGTCGCGCAAGGCTTCGATAACGTTTGGGTGTGCCGTGGCTGCCCAAAAAATTCCCCAGATAAAAAGCCCGGCCAGCAGCAAAATGCCAATAACACCCAGGGCCATGGCCAGTCGGGAGACCAGCGGCTTGGGAGGGATGTTGCCTGGTATTGGGGCTTGCAACTCACTTTGCATACAAGTTCTCCAACCGAGAAAGTATAGTCCCCTCTGGGAATTTGAGCAAATTACACAGGCGGCAACCAGCGGTCATTTCATCATAAGCCGCTTATGTGGGTGATTCTTCATGTTTGCTGAGCCACCAACTGGCAATAAGCGCAATCCAGGCGCCCAGGCTGGCGCTAAAGAGATGAACAGGCCCCAACTTGAGCAGGTTGATGGCCAGCAGGTCGCCCAGAAAGTGACCCAAGGCGAACCCAACCCAGGCGGATAAGACGTACAAGAGAATGCGCCGGGCCGGGCCGCCTAAAACGAGATGAAAACCCGCGCCGTAGACGGTCGCCAGCAAGAAGCCTAAAACGACGCCGGCTGCGGTCCCGCTCATGCGCTCTCCAACAAATTGACGGGTTGGACTTCTGTAGAGAACTGCATGTCGGCTATCAGCCCGCCGCCCAGGCACACTTCCCCATCGTAGAAGACCGCTCCCTGGCCAGGCGTGATACCTGGTAGCGGCTCGTCCAAAGAAACGTGCAGCCGTTGGTCGTCAAATGCACTCAGGGTAGCCGGCACAGGGCGGGCCTTGTAACGGATTCTGACGGTGGTATGGTAGGGCAGTGCCGGCATGGTGCCGCTAATCCAGTTGACCTGTCGCACTTGCATTGTTTGCTGCCCGACTTCTGCCCGCGTGCCTACAATCAAGGCGTTTCGCGCCGCATCTTTCGCCAGCACAAACAGCGGCTCAGGTGCGGCAATACCTAGCCCCTTGCGCTGCCCAATCGTATAGAAGGATAAGCCGGCGTGCTGTCCTAATTCTCGTCCGCGCCGGTCTAAAACAGGGCCAGGCGCGGCTAACTGCGGCGCGTATTCTGTCAAGAAACGCTGGTGGTCACCGTCTCCCAGGAAGCACAGGTCCATGCTCTCGCTCTTGTGAGCGACTGGCAGCAGACCCAGGTCTGTGGCCATCTGGCGCACTTCTGGTTTGGTGTAGTCGCCCACGGGGAAGAGGACGCGCCCCAGCTCCGCCTGACCCAAGACGTGCAGTACGTACGACTGGTCTTTGGCGGCGTCCCGGCCGGTCAGGAGTTGGTAACCCGCCGCCGTGTGCCGGATGCGGGCATAATGACCGGTAGCCAGGAAGTCGGCGTTCAAGGCCAGCGCCCGTTGCAACAGATACGTAAAGCGAATTTGCCGGTTACACTCAATGCACGGGTTGGGGGTGCGTCCACGAGCGTGCTCATCAATAAAGAACTGGACGATGGTGTGGCGGAAATAATCCTTGACGTCCACCACATAAAACGGGATGGACAACAGATCGGCGACACGGCGGGCGTCCGCCATCTGGTCGGGAGTGCAGCAGCGGTTCATGGGGGCATTGGATCCCATGCCAGGCTCGCTCCACAGCCGCATCATCATCCCGATGACCTGGTAGCCCTGTTGCACCAGCAAGGCGGCAGCTACGGAACTGTCAACGCCGCCGCTCATGGCAACGACGACGCGAGTTTGGGATGGCGGCTCAGGGCGCTGCATGTTCATCATAAAGCGGATTGTAACATACGGCAGGAGGGGAAACAATCGGGGCCCGGCAGCCGCTTGTGTTAGCCAGTTCAGGCGCCCTGTGCCAGGGTGAAGCTAAAGCGGTGAATTTGGTGCACAACCTCGGGCAGGGTCTGGAGGACGTAGGCCACGTCGCTGGCGCTGTTCTGGCGACCAACGGTCAGGCGCAGGCCGCCTGTGGTCCATTCGTCGGACAGGCCGATGGCTTGCAGGATGTGGGCGGGTTCGGGGTTGCCGGTGGCGCAGGCGGAGCCGCTGCTGGCGCAAATGCCGGCGACATCTAAATGAATCAGCAAATCGTTGCCTGTGATACCGCGAAAAGCAAAGCTGGCATGATGCGGCAGCCGCTGCGTGGGGTGACCGGTCAGGCGGCAGTCGGTGGGGAATGCTGCCAGAATGCCGGCAATCAACGTATCCCGCAGCTTCTGGCAGTGGGTCACATCCCCTTCCCGTTGGGCCATGGCCAGTTGAAACGCTGTGGCTGCCCCTACGGCAAATGGCACGTTCACGGTGCCTGCCCGTCGTCCGGCTTCTTGCCCGCCCCCTGTCAACGCCGGCGCCAGTTCAATACCCTGGCGCACATATAAGACGCCTACCCCCTTTGGCCCGTAGAATTTATGCGGCGCCAGGCTGAGCAAGTCAATGGGCATGGCGGCCATATCCCAGGTCTGATAGGCGGCTGCTTGAATGGCGTCGGTATGGAATAATACCCCATGAGCGCGGGCGATGGCCCCGGCTTCGGCAATGGGCTGCAGCGTGCCGATTTCATTGTTGGCGGCCATAATGCTGATGAGGGCTGTGTCAGTGCGGATAGCGGCGGCTAATTCTGCCAGATCAACCACGCCATATTCATCTACAGGTAGCACAGTCAAATCAAAGCCGAACTGAGTGGCTAACTGCCGGCATGTTGTCAGCACCGCCTCGTGCTCAATTGCGCTGGTGATCATATGCTGGCCACGCCCGCTGTGGCGGGCAGTCCACATCGCCCCGCGAATAGCCAGATTGTCGCTCTCGGAGCCGCAGCCGGTAAAGACGATCTCCTCAGGACGGGCGTTAAGCAGTTCAGCCATCGTGCGGCGCGCCTGCTCCAGGCCGCGAGCCGCGGCGCGTCCCTGGGCGTGCAGGGAGGATGGGTTGCCATAGAACGACGTCCAGTAAGGCAGCATAGCCTCCAGAACCTGGGGCGCCAGCGGCGTGGTCGCGCTGTGGTCAAGGTAAATAGGGGGTTGGTTCATACGATTGTCTCGTGGCGCGGGCATCTTGCCCGCATTGTGGCGTCCGGTGCGACGGCTCAACCGCTGGCGGCAGGGAACTTGAGTAAAAAGGTCGTGCCTTTGCCTTCCTTACTGGTGACGGTGATGCTGCCGCCGTGTTTTTCAACGCCTTCTTTGACCATGTAGAGGCCCAGGCCAGTGCCGGCAATACCCCGCTCCACTGCCGTGGCCGTGCGATAAAATCGCTTATACAAATTAGGCATGGCCTGGGCCGGAATACCGATGCCGTCATCCGAGACGCGCACCGTGATCTCCTGCAGCGTGGCCTGGGCGTTGACACGCACCGCGCCAGACAGGGTGAACTTGATGGCGTTTTCTACCAGATTCTTGAAAATGATGTACAGGGTCTCTTCATTGCCCACAATGGGTGGCAGATTGGGCTGGATGCGCTGGCTGAACAACAACCCTTTCTCCGTGGCCCGGTCGGCCAGCGGTGGCAGCAGCTCATCAAACAACTTGTTCAGGTTAACCATCTCGGAACTGCGCTGAATTTCACGCGCCTCCAGTTTGGCTAATTGTAGCATCTGGCGCACCATGCGCTGCAAGCGGTCACTTTCGCGCTCGATGACGCCCAGAAAACGATCCGCTTTGGCCTTGTCGTCGCTGGCTTTGCCTTCGCGCAGCAGGCGGGCGTACATCAAAATCGTAGCCAGCGGCGTGCGCAGTTCGTGCACAATGTTGTGGAAGAAGTCGTCCCGCATTCGCTCCACTTCGCGTATCTGGCGCAGGTCGCTAAAGACAAATATCGCCTCTTTGATCTGGCCTTCTTCATCCTCGATGAATGTGCCACTGACCAGGACAGGCACATATTCCTCTTCCCCCTGGTAAATATCGCAGGCCAGTTGGGGATATGCCTCTTCTTTGCGTAGCACGCGCTCAATGAATTCCCCAAAATTACCCGTGCGCGCACGCACCACCTTGCGTGTTTGCTGACCCACCAATTCCACTTCCGGCAAACGCATCAGGCTGGCCAGGGCGTCGTTGACAATGGTGATCCACCCTTCTGGATTCATGACCAGAATGCCTTCCGACATACTGGCGAATATCGTCTCAATCCGCCGCTTTTCCGCTAACACGTCCAGATGTAGCTGCGCGTTTTCAATCGCTGCCGCCAGCGGCCCGCTGATGGCTTGCAGCAGCTTCAGGTCTTCCTTATTAAAGTCGCCATCTTTCTTGTTGATGGCTTCCAATATGCCGATAACGCGGTGTTCCACCACCAGCGGCACGCACAAAATAGACTGCGTTTCAAAGCCGGACAGGGTATCGGGTTTGCTAAAGAACCGTTTATCGGCGTAGGCGTTATTGACGATCAAGGGCGTGCCCTGCTGCGCCACATAGCCGGCAATCCCTTGCCCACTTTTGACGCGGATGGGCGGCAGGTTCTTAAACAAAGGCCCCATCAAGGCGCTGACAAAGACAATATCCTGTGTCACCGGGTCCACCAGGCCCACCGAGATGGAATGGACGTTAAGCGTGCGCCGCACCGAATCGCTTAACTGCTGGTAGATATTTTCCAGGCTGAGCTTGGCAGAAAAGGCGTGGCTAATTTCGGAGACAATCGTGAACTCAATTTCTTGCTGGTCGGAGCGGTGACGTAGATAGGCGCGATCCAAAAAGGTGGTGATATACATGCCCAATTTTTGCAAGTTGTCCAGGTTAAGCAGGCAGTCAGGTTCGGGATCAATCAGGCAGAGGGCTCCAGGTGGGGTGATGTCGCGCACGCCATTGGGATAGGGTAGGGGCAACGCCAGCACGCCATTTTTAGGCAGGTGCCATAGTTCGCTTTGAATTTGCTCGCGCGCGCTGGCGTTGAATTTCTCCCAGTAGACGACATGACCATCCTGAATCAGCCGGTCCAGGGTAATGGTTGCGTTCTCCCAACGGGTCTGCTCCATGGTCCCGTCTGGCTGGCATATCCACACATCATACAACTGCTGCAGGCGGTTACTGACGGCTACAACTGTCTTCGTTTGCGTGTGCATGGCCACTTCTGCCGCCACCGCCGCGCAGACGCCGTGCGCATCCAGAATGTGGATTAGCTCCTGGGTAAGTTTTTCCCAAAGAGTTTGTATGTTGGACGGGGAGTGTATGGCTGTGTGCTTGGTCATGATCGGGCAATTATCATCTTCTCCATCCAGTTTGGCAAACCTTATCGGCCCTGATCCGTCGTTTTTTCACACGCACCTGCTAGTTCTTTTCTACCAGATGCGCGATCGCCTGGGGCGCCAACCGGCAGGAGTTGTGGACTGTGTTGCCCGAACACCGTACATTACGGTATTATGGCATTGGCGCACAGCCACGCCTGTCTGCTAATGGTCTATCAGGCTGGTGTAGACGGGCCATAGAAGGGCAACTTCTCACAGAAGTTGCACTTCTCTGTATCACTAAACAACTTTGATCGCGTACTAAGGAGTTACCATGAGCATAATAGTCGCCGTACACGGTCGCGAGGTTTTGGACTCGCGTGGCAATCCAACTGTGGAAGTGGAAATTGGCTTGAGCGATGGCGCCATGGGGCGCGCCATTGTGCCTTCAGGGGCTTCAACCGGCGTGCACGAAGCCTGGGAAAAACGAGACGCTGATGCCGGGCGTTATCTGGGCAAAGGCGTGCTCCAGGCCGTAGCTGCGGTTAATGGCGAGATCGCCGAAGCCATTTTGGGGTTTGACGCCACTGAGCAAGTCGTCATTGATCAGACGATGATTGAGCTGGATGGCACTGAAAACAAGAGCCGTCTGGGGGCTAACGCCATCCTGGGCGTCTCGCTGGCGACGGCCCAGGCTGCCGCCCAAAGTGTAGAACTGCCTTTGTATCGTTATTTGGGCGGCACGTCGGCGCGCACCTTGCCTGTGCCTATGCTGAATATCATGAATGGCGGTAAGCACGCGGCAGGCGCCACGGACCTGCAAGAGTTTATGGTTATGCCCGTAGGGGCAGATACCTTTGGCGAAGGGCTGCGTTGGGCGGTAGAGATTTATCATAACTTGAAAAAAGTGTTGAGCCGCCGTGGTTATCACACCACCGTCGGCGACGAGGGTGGCTTTGCCCCGCGTGTGTCTGCCAACAAAGAAGCGTTTGACCTGATTATGGAAGCCATTGAGAAGGCGGGCTACCATGCTGGGGATCAGATTATGCTGGCTATGGATCCGGCTGCCAGTGAGATTTACGAAGATGGTCTGTACCATTTGAAGACAGAGGGCAAAACATTGACCGGTGCAGAATTTGTTGATTTGTATGCGGAGTGGGTAAACCAGTATCCTATCATTTCTATTGAAGATGGCCTGCACGAAGATGATTGGGATAGTTGGACTTTAATGATGGAGAAGTTGGGGGATCGTATTCAGATCGTGGGGGATGATCTGTTAGTGACCAATATCAAACGCATTCAGATGGGTCTTGAGCGCAGGGCGGCTAACAGTCTACTGTGTAAAGTGAATCAGATTGGCACCTTGACGGAAGCGA
Source organism: uncultured Ardenticatenaceae bacterium (assembly GCA_964507675.1). Classification (GTDB taxonomy): domain Bacteria; phylum Chloroflexota; class Anaerolineae; order Promineifilales; family Promineifilaceae; genus JAGVTM01. The sequence goes on from CAZDSN010000036.1 coordinate 14,073, forward strand.
TAGCGGCGGTAGACATGGTGCAGCGGCGCGGCTGGACAGCCGTGGTGTCCCATCGCAGCGGCGAATCAGAAGACGCCACGATTGCCGATCTGGCAGTGGCGTTGAATGCCGGCCAGATTAAAACAGGCGCACCCGCACGCACAGATCGCGTCGCCAAGTATAACCAATTGCTGCGGATTGAAGATGAACTGGGTGACACGGCTGTTTACCCCGGTTTGAAAGCGTTTACCAATTTGCATCGTTAGTAACGGACCGCCAGACACTGGGTTTCTCCGAGAAACCCAGTGTCCAGGATGCCATCAACTGAAAATGGAAGCGCCGTGGGGCTGCTGCTGGCTGACGCGGATGGTGGAGAGGGAGACCAGGTGAAAAATCTGGCGCAGTTCGGCGTGGGAAATGCCGGCAATCAAAATATCCGGAAACCCAAT
>CAZDSN010000037.1:0-14478 GCA_964507675.1 uncultured Ardenticatenaceae bacterium
GGCCAGCGGGCGGCGGGGTCGAGGGTGGTCAGGGGCGTTTCGACGTTGGCCACGACCAGGCGCGCGCCCAGTTCCAGCCAGAGGGCGTCCAGTTGGGCCACTGCTTCCGCCCAACTGCCGGCACGCCGCACTTCCCCTTGCGCCGCCGTTAGCGCCTGGGTGAACGTGGTCGCCAGGTCGGCGAACTGGCGGCGGCTCTGCCAGGGTGAGGGGGAGGCCGTTTCGCCGGCTGCGCCTGGCTGTTGCGACTGTAGTCGCGCCAGAATTTCATCACGAGCGGTCATTGCGTATCCTTGAAGAATAATACCACCCATTATACCCGCATAATGCCAGAGAATATCGTCACGCTGCGGTTCTCCACCGCAGACAAAAACGGGACAAATGCGGCGGTCAGGAATCAGGATAGGCGACGGTTGTTGTTGTGCCGGCACTCAAGCGATCTTCCAGGCAACGACTGTCCTATCGTCTTGTGGAGCAGAGCCGCCGGTGAAGTCCGCCAGCCGGTTCCGCAGTTCTATCACCAACGCCTGGGCTGATAGTCTATAGCCGTCCTGGACCACGTTTGCCAGCCGCTCTTGCCCGAATTCTTCTGACTGCGCATTCATCGCTTCCGTGATGCCGTCTGTGTAAAGCAGCAAAACGTCTCCTGCCACCAGTGTAACGGTCGAGGTTCCAAACTCAACCGTTTCTACCAGGCCAATGGCTGCCCCGGTGGGACGCAGCCAGCGAACAGGGCTGCTGCCGTTCGCCCGTGGGCGGAAAAGGAGGGGAGGATTGTGCCCGGCGTTGCTGTAAGTCAAGCGGCGCGTTACTGGATCAAAACGAGCCAGAAACAACGTGACAAAATTCGTCATGCGCACGTTGTGGTAGAAAAGCAGGTTCAAACGGCGCGTGACCTCGTCCGGAGCATCATGATCAGGGGCCAGGGTGTGCAGCGCTGCCTGCAAACTGGCCATCAACAGGCTGGCTGACATGCCGTGACCGGCTACGTCGCCAATCACCAATCCATGCGCGCCATCTCGAAGCTGAAAAAAGTCGAAGTAATCGCCCCCTACGATAGCCGCCGGGCGGCTGAACGCGGCTATCTCCACGCCAGGGATGTCTGGGGTGTGCCGGGGCAGTAGCGCCTGCTGGACTTTGGTCGCCAGCTCCAGTTCTGATTCGAGCCGTCTCTTTTCTTCGGCGGAGAGATGTTCCAGGCATACGCAAGAGGCGTAATCCATCTCCAACCGGCCAGGTTCAATGTAATCATGACAGACTTCGCACAAGCCCAGCGTCTGGTCTTCTGCTTTTTTAATCGCTGTGTCTAGAACCTGCAGATGAGCCTGTATCGCTTGCTCGTTTGTCGGACCCAGGCGAAGCTGTTTTTTCGCCGCCGGGGTGCTGGAGAGCCAATCTGTCAGATTTTGACGCTGCTCCAGCAAACTGAGATGGAATCGCTGGAAGAGTCTGGTATCTATCATTTTCCTGTCCCTCTGCTGGCGATGGTGGATCACTGCCTGCCAGGCGTATTTTGAACGGTATACCGTAGGTCAATTCGCCGAATTGACCAGACAAGGGCGATAGCGACTATCGCGGCGACAGCGACTATCGCGGCGACAGCGACTATCGCGGCGACAGCGGCTTATCCTACAGTGCTACGGCGTAGATGGCGATTCACAAGGTATGGCTTCGGTTAGAGAAGACAGTTCGGGCAATTCAGGCTGTGGCCGATGGACTTTAGCCTGCCGCCCGGTGATGAAGACGACACCGGTGATGATGACAACCACGGCCAGGAGCATTTGCGGGGTAATGGTTTCGTTTAGAAGCAGCCAGCCCAGGGCTACAGCAATGATCGGGTTGACGTAGGTGTAGGTGGCAACTTTGGCGGCTTCCACGGTTTTGAGCAGCCAGATGTAGGCGGTAAAGGCTACGATGGAGCCGAAGAAGATGAGGTAGAGGGTGGACAGTAGGGAGCGGGTGGAGATGGCTGCCAGGTCAAGTTGGGCCGCTTCGCCCGTGAGCAGACCTGCCAGTAGCAGCAAAGCGCCTCCCGCCAGCATTTCCATGGCGGTGGCCATGAAGGCATTTTCGGGCAGGTTGGCCTGGCGGGAGTGCAGCGAACCGATGCTCCACAGGACGGGCGCCAGCAGGATAATGGCCCAATCGGACCAGAGAATGGCGGCCTGCCCTGTGTTTAGCCCCGGCCCAATGAGAAGCCCGATACCCAGTGAGCCGAGAATCAAGCCCAGTCCCATCTTTTTCGTGGGGGTGGCGCGACGGTAAAGCAGCCAGTCGAACGCCGTCATCCACAGGGGCACGGTGGCGACCACCAGGGCTGCTGTGCCTGAAGGAATCTTTTGCTCTGACCAGGTGACCAGCCCGTTGCCGCCGAGCAGCAAGAAAGCGCCAATGACGGCGGCAGACCGCCACTGTAACCGCCCAGGCATTTTCACGCCGCGCAGCCGCAGGATGACCAGCAGGATAGCCCCGGCCAGCAAAAAGCGGATGCCGGCCATAAAAAACGGGGGGATCGTTTCTACAGCCACGCGAATGGCCAGATAGGTTGTCCCCCAAAGAATGTAGATGGCGGCAAAAGCCAGCATAACGAGGAGGGTTTTGCGATCATCGGCTTGCGAGAAACGGGTTGGCATCGGTAAACTCCTTTGCGGTTGACAAGAATAGTCTAACCTTCTATAATGATTTTAATGGTTATATGATAACACAACATTTATAACCTGTCAACTTCTTGATAGGGGTTATAGACCTGAAGAGGAACAGATTGGAGCATGAGTGAAAAGTCGTTTGATCTGGAGTCGGGGGCGCTTTGCCTCGACTTTGCGAACACAGTAAACTGGCATGCCAGCGACGAGCCTGTTGAGGGACTGGCTGATTTTTCTGACGTGATCCGGTGGGGCGCTGCGGCAGGGGCTCTTACTGGCGCGCAGGCGAATTCTCTGCAGCAAATGGCCGGGGAGCAGCCGGATGGGGCAGCAGCGGCTTTGGCGCGGGCGGTGCAGTTACGAGAGGCGGTTTACCGGCTTTTTGTAGGGTATTCCGAGTCGGGGAGGGTTAGCGAGGGTGATCTGGCAATTCTCAATGAAGCGCTGAGCGATTCGTTGGGGCGTTTGCGGATTATGCCGGCATCCTCCCCCTTCATCTTAGATTATCCACCGCACCTCATTGATCTGGATCAGATACGCTGGAGCGTGGCCCGCTCAGCCGCCGATCTGCTCACGGGCCACAACCTGGATCGCGTGCGCCAGTGCGCCGATGACCGTGGCTGCGGCTATCTGTTTTTGGACGTCAGCCGCAATCGCAGTCGTCGCTGGTGCTCCATGGAATCCTGCGGCAACCGCGCCAAAGTACGCCGGCATTATCAGCGGCAGCAGCAAGGCGAAGAATAGGAATACAGCTACTATTGGGATAACTGCTATTGGCTGATCCGCTGCCAACCGCGCTATTTGAGGTATTGGTGCAGAGCATTTTGCACGGTCATCTATTCACACAAATCTGGCTACAAAATAATGAGGCTCTCCGCCAATCTTTGCACATCATCCACAAACTGGGCTGCGGGCGGCGGCACAATCCAGCGAATAAGCTGCCAGTCGGCCACCGTGACCTGATTCAAAGCCCGCGCCAGATCGGGAGCGAAAATACCGGCCGCTTTGCTTTGGGCGTTATCAAGAGCGGCGGGCAGCGATAATCCCTTTTGGCAGCAAAAACCCCAAAGATCCGCCATATCTTTTGCTTCTTCACGGCCGAGTATGGCCGTCACCTTATTGGCCAGGATATTCTCCGCGCTATCAACCCGCCCTAACGTTGGGTGTTCCTGAATCTCGCCGACATGCGCCGGCACGTCGTTGACCATCTCAATCTTTAGTAGAATATCGTCTGCTTCTAACACCAACCGCACAAATCGTTCGTCTTTGTTCAAGACCTGACATGACAACGACCGCCGTTGTACCAGGACTTGCGTAAACCTATCTGCCCAAAGTAAGAAATGAGGCTGGTCATTGACAAAGAAATCAAGATCGTCGGAAAAACGATGGCCTAAATAGAGGCGAGAAGCGGCCGTTCCCCCGGTCAAATAAAAGCCTGTTTCCTGACTGCTTAAAAGAGCCAGAACACGGTCTTGTAGTGGGTAAAGCCTCTCAAAGTAGTAAGCGTTGTCATTCATGCGTGCAGCAGTTAAATTCTGGAGATTGAGCCACTCTCTACAGTAGTTCGGGATGATGAACGGGCAGCCACTCGACCAAGAAATCAAAACCGCGTCGCCGATTTTCGGCCCGCACGCGTTCCCGCCAGCGCGGCCAACCAGCCACTACACCGCCATATCCCAACAGGCGAATAATTTCGGCGTAGGGGGCATATTCTAACAGCCGTATAGCGGCCCAGTCCCGGCCCAACCGTCCCAACTGGCGCTCGCCAGCCAGGATCGCGCGAAAGGTCGCTTCATCTATATCGTAATCCCATACGTAGGGAAGTCGAGCTTTAGGAGTCTGGGTTGTCATTTTATGCTCACGATTACCCATCCAACTTCTGCTGAGGAACCCCTTGCTGGCACAAGAGAGGGGTTCCTCGCCGAATACGGTTCGGAATCACAAATGACATTGTGATTGGTAATGATTTGTGAAGATTCTCTCACTGAAAATGAAGATGCCCTTTCATTAGCAACCTGGAATGATCTGGTTGGCATTATACCATAGGCGGCGCAAAGCTGACGGTTTATGGTTGGTCCTAGATGGGTTTAATCCTGGATTTCAATCTGATCTATCCATAGCCGGTGGAAGGAGTGGGGGGCTAGAGAAGGCAGTTGGCGGCCGGCAGTCAGTTTGTGGAGCGGCGGGCTGCCGGCAGCGGCATTGAAAAAGGGGCGCAGGACGCTGCGCAGGGTGTGCAGCATCCGTTCATGTTCCAGGACAAAGGCTGCGCCTTGCTCGGCGGCGCGTTCGGCCCAGGGCAGCACTTTTTGCGCCACTTCTTCTTCACGTAGTGACAAGAGTAAGTGAGGCAAGTCAATGCGGGCAGGACAAACATCCCGGCAGGCGCCGCAGAGAGTGCTGGCATGGGGCAGGGCAGCGTAGGCATCCAGGCCGAACAGCAGCGGCGTGATCACCGCGCCAATGGGGCCGCTGTACGGGCTGCCATAGGCGTGACCGCCGGCGGCGCGGTAAACGGGACAAACGTTGAGGCAGGCGCCGCAGCGAATACATTGCAGCGCTTCTGCATAGGGTGTATTGAGCAGGCGGCTGCGCCCGTTGTCCAGCAAGACGATGTGCAGTTGGCGCGGGCCGTCGGGATCGGTGGGGCGGGCAGGGCCGGTGAGGATGCTGGTGTAGACGGAGAGGGGCTGACCGGTGGCGCTGCGGGCCAGGAGGGCCAGCCAGGCGGCGGCATCGTCCCAGGTTGGCGCGACTTTTTCGATGCCCATAAGGACGATGTGGATGGGGGGCAGGCTGGTGGTCATTTCGGCGTTGCCCTCGTTCGTGACCAGGACAATGCTGCCCGTTTCGGCCACGCCGATGTTGGCTCCGGTGACGCCCATGTCGGCGTGCAGAAAGTGTTGGCGCAGTAGTTGGCGGGCGGCGGCGGTGAGGCGGGGGATGTCGTCTGCCGGCATTTCCTCCCCCATCTCCCGGCTAAACAACTCCGCCACCTGCTGCCGCGTTTTGTGAATGGCCGGGGCGATGATGTGCGAGGGCGGCTCGCCCGCCAGTTGAATGATCCACTCGCCCAGGTCGGTTTCGATGGGGGTGATGCCGGCATTTGCCAGCGCCTGGTTCAGGCCAATTTCTTCCGTGACCATGGACTTCGTTTTGGTTACCAGTTTCGCCCCATTTTCCCGCGCAATCCCCGTAATAATGGCGCACGCGGCGGCGGCATCCTGCGCCCAATGCACTTGCGCCCCGGCAGCCGCCGCGTTCCGCTCGAACGTCTCCAGATGGCGCGCCAGGTTGGCCAGCGTGGTAGCGCGGACGGCTTTGAAATGGTCACGTAGCCCGTCCGCGTCAGGCAGTTCCGCCAACGCCGCTTCACGATGGCTGCGGAAACGTCCCGTTGCCCCTTCCAGCGCCGCTTGCAGGCGCACATCTTCAATCGCCACAAACGCCCGCTGCCGAAACTGCCCAAAACTAGCGCGCCCCCTATCAGCGCCAGATTCAGGTTGGAGTGAGTTTTGCGGTGTAATGGGTTTCATGGACTTAGCTAACGACTTAGTTTACTGTATGGATGGAGGTATCTCATGACAACCGTCAATATTCATGAAGCCAAAACACACTAAGATCCATTTGACAGACTGTTGGTAGTTCAAAGTCAGTTGGAGGGCTTTTCCATACTTTCGGCTGATGTGGAAATTGCCCGGTATGGAGTAGCCGTCGTCTGGTAATAAGCAACCGGCGACCACAACGATGGGGTGGATATTTACTTCTACCCCGTTGTGAGTTCGTCGAGCAGGGTCGCCAGGTGTACCAGGCGGGGAGAGTGGGCGTCATCCAGGCCTCGCAGGTGCATCAGGCAGCCCGGGTCAGCGCTGACCAGGGTATCTGCTTTGGTTTCCTGCGCCTGGCGCAGTTTTTCCGCCGCCATGGCATTCGCTACTTCGGGCAGGCGCAGCGAAAAGAGGCCGCCAAAGCCGCAGCAGCGGTCAGACTCGCTCATTTCGCGTAGTGAACAGCCGGCAGCAGCCAACAAAGCGCGCGGTTCTTGCTGCAAATGAAGCAGGCGGCACATGTGGCAGGAGTCGTGATAGGCGACGGTAGGCGCATTGGCCTGGGTGGGCGGCTGCCAGTCCGTGTGATGCAGGAGAAATTCACTCAGTTCGAAGGTTTTGGCAGCCAGCGCTTGCGCCCGCGCCAGCCAGGCGACGTCATCAGCCAACAGGTGGGGATATTCCAGGCGAATCATGGCTGTGCAGGAGCCGCCGGGCAGCACCACAGCTTCATAAGGTTCAAAAATGGCAATGGTGCGCTGCGCCAGCCGCCGCGCTTCCTGGCGAAAGCCGCTGTTGAAGAAGGGTTGGCCACAGCAGGTTTGCGCCTGGGGGAAGTCCACGGCGCAGCCGGCCCGCCGCAGCAGGCGCACGGCAGCTACGCCCACTTCGGGCATAATCTGGTCTACCAGGCAGGTGACGCAGAAGGCGACAGCCATTTGCTCAGGCATTTTGGTCCAGGCGCAACCGCCAGAGAGAAATAATTAATGGGTGAATTCGTGAATTGTTGAATTGTTGATGATCAACACGCCTGTCCATGAACCGTAGACGCCGGAGCCGTCGCGGCAGAGGCGGGAGCCCTGGTAGACGTGGGGCTGCATGTATATGCCGACAGAGAGGGCGTCGCAAGCCATGCCAGGGTCATAGCGGAAGAAAAAGCGGGGCACATTAGTGGGGGGGAACAGCCAATAACCCGTACGCCCGCTTTCGTCCACGAAGCGCAGGCCAGGATAGAGCCAGTATGTGCCCTGCCCGCTACTGCCGTCGTTCATTTGATACTGGTAGTTCATTTGCGCCAGGGGGGAATCGCCTGCTGCTGCTGCCGCCGCTGCGTTTGTGGGCGCGGCGAAAGCGCTGGCTAACAGGAGGCTAAACCCAAACAAGGTAAGGAGCAAGAAGAAACTTTTGTTCATGTGTTACCTCCAGTGTGTCGTGTAGGCGAATCTATGCGTATAGTAGCCGGTCTGGTCGCAAAATAGCACGCAGATTAACGCAGACGGGCGCAGATTAGAAATAAACCTGCGCAATTTGCGATTATTTTTGTAGAGACGTTGCATTGCAACGTCTCTACGGGTTGCACAACGTCTCTACAGGTTGCATAACGTCTCTACAGGTTGCCGTCAGGGTAGAATCTGGTAGTTGATTTCAATGGGCACGACCTGCCCCAGCATGGCCTGGGCGGGGCAGTACCGTTTTTCGGAGAGTTCAATGGCGCGTTCGACGGATTGTGGTTTTACGTCCTGCCCGTGAATCAGGTATTCAATGGCAATGCGGGTGAATACTTTGGGGTGCGCGGGGGCGCGTTCGGCCTGGGCGCGGACTTCAAACCCGGCGACAGGTTCCTTCATCTTGTTCAGGATGGAGATGACGTCCATGGCCGTGCAGCCAATGAGGCCAATAAGGATGAGTTCCATGGGGCGGGGCCCATCGTCGTCACCGCCGACGCTCTTGTCGCCGCCCAGGTTGACAGTGAAGCCGCTGTCGGCAATGCCGGCAAAGGTTAAGCCGTGATCCCATTTGACTGATGCGTTCATGGTAAAGAATCCTTTTAGAAGTTCAGTTTTTGCGCAGAAGTCGAACTTCTGCGTCAATGCTTTGTGGGTGGTGCGGATGCCGGCACAGGTCACGCCTGTGTTCAACTCTTATCAGGTAAAAGCGCCGGCTTCAGCGACGTAACCGCACTGAGGACAGGCCAGAATAAACTGATCGTTGTAATCCAGTGGGGCGCGCCCGCACTCCGGACATAGTTTGCCCCGTTCGGGCAGAGCTACCAGGCAAGCGGGTGGGTGCGCCTGCCACCAAAATGGCTGCCGGCTTTTTCCTTCTCTTGTGTCCGCCCCGTTTTCGTTTTTCTGCTTATCCATCATGCGGCTCAGATTGAACAAATCTGATCTATTGACGTTTGTCACGCCCATACGTGTGATCTGTCACTGCCTCCATATTGTACCCTCTCGTACAATGTCCCATAAGTGTGCCAGCGCATGTCTGGCTGCAAGTTGACAATATGGGTATTAGACAACGCTTTTAGCTCGGAGACAGTGATCAAACCAGGGGCGTATGCCATTCATACGCTCCGACCGATGCCCTGACGAGTCCGTGCCACATCATTATACCCCACTTCCAGATGTCATCCGATTGTATGCTACCTTATGCCCAATTACCTCTGTCCGAAAGGAGAAAAACACATGACCACATCATCTTCGGCGGTTCCCACCGCCTCCCGTCTAGACGAATTGAAAACAATGCGTAAAGAAAGCAATGGCCATAAAGCCGTTAAATGGGTCTATCTCTTTAGCGAGGTAGCCCAGGCAGAAGATGCCGTTGGCGGCGACTGGAACAACGTGCGTGCCCTGCTGGGGGGTAAAGGGGCCAACCTGGGAGATATGACCCGCATTGGCGTGCCCGTTCCCCCTGGATTTACGGTCACTACGGCAGCCTGCAACGCTTATTTGAAAGCTGGCGGCTTCCCGGCTGACATGTGGGAGCAAGAATTGGAAGCGCTGCGGGCGGTAGAGGCGGCTACTGGCAAGATATTTGGCGACCCGGACAACCCGCTGCTTGTTTCCTGCCGCTCTGGCGGCAAGTTTTCCATGCCGGGCATGATGGACACCGTGCTCAATATTGGCCTGAACGCTGACGTGGTGGCGGGCATGATCTTGCGTACAGGCGACGCCCGCTTTGTTTATGACCTGTACCGCCGCCTGGTGCAAATGTTTGGTTCGGTGGTACTCAACGTGCCCGATGAGGTATTTGAGGTCGTCATCACCGACCAGCGCAACAAGCGCGGCGTGGCTACCGATACGGAGTTGAAAGCAGAAGATTGGAAAGAGGTCACGGCCAAGTTCAAGGAAATTGTCAAGACCTTTACCGGGAAAGAGTTCCCTACCGATCCGTATGAACAACTGCGGCTGGCGACGGAAGCCGTGTTTAGTTCCTGGAACGGCAAGCGGGCGATTGATTATCGTAACGCGGCCGGCATTGCCCATAACCTGGGCACAGCAGTCAACATTCAGACGATGGTTTTCGGCAATATGGGGGACGATTCCGCCACAGGCGTGGCTATGACGCGCAACGCTTCCACGGGCGAGCCGGAGCTTGAAGGCGACTTCCTGGTTAATGCGCAGGGTGAGGATGTGGTTGCTGGCATTCGCCTGACCCAACCCATCGGCGATCTTAAAGCTCTCATGCCTGAGCTTTATGCTGAGTTTGCGGAAATTGCCGGCAAACTCGAACAGCACTACCACAACATGCAGGACATGGAGTTTACCATTGAACACGGCAAACTGTGGGTGCTGCAAACCCGCGACGGTAAGCGCACGGCGCAGGCGGAAGTCCGTATCGCCGTAGACATGGTAGAGGAAGGCCTGATCACCAAAGAAACCGCGGTGCGCCGCGTCAAGCCCGCCCAGGTTGATTTCTTCCTTCATCCCCAATTCGACCTGGCTGCCATACACGATACTCCCCCCATTGCCGTTGGCCTGAACGTATCCCCTGGCGCAGCCGTCGGTGTGGTGGCCTTCGATGCGGACCTGGCCGAAAAGTGGGCCAAACAAGATGGTCGTGAAGTCATTATGGTTCGCCCGGAGACCAAACCGGACGACGTGCATGGCATGTTAGCCGCTAAAGGCATTCTCACCAGTCGCGGTGGGCGCACCAGCCACGCCGCCCTCGTCGCCCGCCAGTTTGGCAAACCGGCCGTGGTAGGGGTGAGTGAATTGGAAATTAACCTGATTAGCCGCGTAATGACCATGACGCGTGACAAAGAAGTGCTGACCGTCAAAGAAGGGGATTGGATTTCCATTGATGGCACCACGGGCAAAGTGTATACGGGGAAATTAAAAACCGTTGTGCCCGACATCAAAAACCGGTATTTGATTAAACTGCTCAGTTGGGCGGACGAATTTCGTACCCTGGGCGTCTGGGCCAACGCGGACTACCCGCACGACGCTATCCGCGCCCGTGAATATGGGGCGCAAGGCATTGGCCTTTGCCGTACTGAGCATATGTTCTTTGAAACAGAGCGCCTGCCCATTGTGCAGCAGATGATCATGGCTAAGAACGCGGTGGAGCAGAATGAAGCCATTGACAAACTGCTGCCCTTCCAGCGCGGCGACTTTGAAGGCCTGTTCCGGGCTATGGACGGCCTGCCAGTCATCATTCGCCTGATTGACCCGCCGCTGCACGAGTTCCTGCCCACCTATGAAGAGTTGGTGCAATCCCTGGCTGACTTGAAGGTGCGCTTGCAGCATTACCACACCATGAGCGAGATTGACACGGCTCTGTCTGAAATCAGAATCAAGCAGGCTTTCCTGGAGCGCGTTGAGAACTTGCGGGAAATGAACCCCATGCTGGGCACGCGCGGCGTCCGCCTGGGCATCCTCATCCCGGAACTGACGCGCATGCAAGTACGCGCCATCTTTGAGGCGGCCTGCAAATGCACCAAAGAGGGCGTCTCCGTTCATCCTGAGGTGATGATCCCGCTCACGGCGCACGTCAACGAACTCAAGGTGCAGCAGACCGCGCTGGAGTCGGAAGCCAAAGCGGTAATGCAAGAGCAAGGGGTTGAAATTGATTACAAGTTTGGCACCATGATCGAAATCCCGCGGGCAGCCCTGACCGCCGACGAGATGGCTGAATTTGCTCAGTTTTTCTCCTTTGGCACCAATGACCTGACGCAAACGACTTTCGGTATTTCCCGCGACGATGCGGAAGCCGGCTTCCTGGTTCCTTACCAGCAGCGTGGCATCCTGGAGGAGAATCCGTTCGCCACTATTGATGCCAACGGGGTGGGTAAGTTGATGGAGATCGCCGTTCATCTGGGCCGGCAGACACGACCTGACCTGGAGATTGGTATCTGTGGTGAGCACGGCGGCGACCCCAAGAGCATTGAGATTTGTCACAAACTGGGGCTGAACTACGTTTCTTGTTCGCCTTTCCGTGTGCCGATTGCCCGCCTGGCGGCGGCGCACGCGGCTCTGAACGAAAAGAACGCCTGAGCAGTTTTATAACTGTACAAATAAGACTTACCCCACCCTGACCCTCCCCCTTTAGGGTCAGGGTGGGGGTGGGAACAACAGCCCGTGCAGTTACGATCGGTTTTTAGATTGGTCCGGTAGGGGCGTATCGCAATACGCCTCTGGACCAATCCTCGAGGCCGCTCCTGGAGGAGTAGAAAGATGACACGAGAGATGATCTCCATAGATGCAAATGAAGCGGTAGCCCACGTGGCGCATAAAGTCAGCGAAGTGATCGCCATCTATCCGATCACGCCCTCTTCGGGCATGGGCGAGTGGGCAGACCAATGGTCAGCGGAAGGCCGCCCTAATATTTGGGGGGCGGTGCCGCTGGTGGTGGAAATGCAATCGGAAGGTGGCGCGGCGGGCGCGGTGCATGGCGCGCTGCAAGCGGGGGCGCTGACGACGACTTTTACGGCTTCTCAGGGCCTGATGCTGATGCTGCCCAATATGTACAAGATTGCGGGCGAGCTGACGGCGGCAGTGCTGCACGTGGCTGCCCGTTCGTTGGCAGCCCAGGCGCTGTCCATTTTTGGCGATCATTCGGACGTGATGGCGGCGCGCAACACGGGCTTTGCCCTGCTGGCTTCTAACTCAGTGCAGGAAGCCATGGACTTTGCTTTGATTGCCTCTGGGGCGACGTTGGCCGCGCGCGTGCCCTTCTTACATTTCTTTGATGGTTTCCGCACCTCGCACGAGATCAACAAGATTGAACCGCTGGATGACAGTGTGCTGCGGGCTATTATGAATGATGATCTGATTCGCGCCCATCGGGAACGGGGGTTGTCTCCCGATCACCCGTTTATTCGGGGTACGGCGCAGAACCCGGATGTGTATTTCCAGGCGCGGGAGAGCGTGAACCCGTTTTATCTGGCGGCCCCTGGTATTGTGCAGCAGACAATGGATCGGTTTGCCGAGCTGACGGGGCGACAGTATCACTTGTTTGATTACGCCGGCGCGCCTGATGCGGAGCGGGTGATTGTGTTGATGGGGTCTGGGGCGGAGACGGCTGAAGAAACAGCGAATTACCTGGTTAAACAAGGTGAGAAGGTGGGTGTAGTCAAGGTGCGATTGTACCGTCCCTTTGATATGGCCGCTTTTTTGAGGGCTTTGCCGGCATCCACCCGCTCTATCGCCGTACTCGACCGCACCAAAGAACCGGGATCTACGGGTGAACCCCTTTACCTGGACGTGGTTACTGCTGTCGTTAGCGGCGTGGCTGACGAAACCGCTCCCTTTACGACTATGCCCCGCTTCATTGGTGGGCGCTACGGCCTCTCTTCCAAAGAGTTCACGCCCGCTATGGTCAAAGCCGTTTTTGACGAACTCAACCAGGCCAGACCGAAGAAACAATTTACTGTTGGCATCCACGACGACGTTACCCACCTCAGCCTGGATTACGTTGGACAGATGTCTGACGACACTTTCGATATTGAGCCAGACAACGTAGTCCGCGCTGTCTTTTATGGGCTTGGCTCCGACGGCACTGTGGGCGCGAACAAAAACTCTATCAAAATTATTGGCGAAGACACCCCGTTTTACACCCAGGGTTACTTTGTGTATGATTCCAAGAAGGCTGGCTCGGTTACTGTTTCCCATTTACGCTTTGGGCCTCGCCCTATCCATGCCCCTTACCTGATCCAATCGGCTAGCTTTGTCGCCTGTCACCAATTTAATTTCCTGGAACGCTACGACGTACTGCGGGTGGCTGCGCCTGGGGGGACTTTCCTCCTCAATAGCCCCTACGGCCCCGATGAAGTGTGGGATCACCTGCCGCGCCAGATGCAGCAAACGATCATTGACAAAAAGCTGCGCTTCTATGTCGTTGACGCCCTGGAGGTTGCCAAAGAAACGGGCATGGGACGGCGTATCAACACCGTCATGCAAACGTGCTTCTTTGCCCTGAGCCAGATTTTGCCTACGGACGAAGCCATTGCCGCCATCAAACACGCGATTGAAAAGACCTATGGCAAGCGCGGCGACGTCATTGTGGAGCAAAACTACGTGGCGGTGGACAGTTCACTGGCTCAATTGCACCAGGTGCAGGTGCCGGCTGTCGCTACCAGCCGTTTTGAGCGCCCGCCGCTGGCGCCCGATTACGCTCCCGAATTTGTACGATCCGTCACTGCCCGCATCATCGAAGGTCTGGGCGACGCCTTGCCCGTAAGCGCGCTGCCCATTGATGGCACTTATCCCTCCGGCACAACCCAGTGGGAAAAGCGCAACATCGCTGATGAAATTCCGGTGTGGGACCCCGACATCTGTATCCAATGTGGCAAATGCGTCTTTGTCTGCCCGCACGCCGTGATCCGCATGAAACTGTTTGATCCGGCGCGGCTGGCAGACGCCCCGGCCACATTCAAATCCGCTCCCGCCCGCTTCAAAGAGTATGGCGACCAGCTATTTAGCCTGCAGGTAGCTCCTGAAGATTGCACAGGCTGTACCCTGTGTGTGGAAGTCTGTCCCGTGAAGAATAAGCAGCGGCCAAAGTATAAGGCCATCAACATGGTTGAACAGGCTCCGCTGCGGCAGCCGGAGCGGGAAAACTGGGAGTTTTTCAAACAACTACCAGAAATTGATCGCTCCCATCTGCCTGTCAGCCAGGTTAAGTATTCGCAGCTTCTCGATCCGCTGTTTGAGTTCTCCGGCGCCTGCTCCGGCTGCGGCGAGACCCCCTATCTCAGCCTGCTCAGCCGCCTCTTCGGCGACCGGGCGCTGATTGCCAACGCCACCGGCTGCTCGTCCATCTACGGCGGCAACCTGCCCACCACGCCG
>CAZDSN010000038.1:0-14402 GCA_964507675.1 uncultured Ardenticatenaceae bacterium
TGGCGCGACGTGAAAGTGCGGTACAAACAGACAGCTTTAGGCGTGCTCTGGATCCTGCTGCAGCCCGTCGCCAGCATGATCATCTTCACCCTCCTGTTTGGTCATCTATTAGCCGTGCCATCGGGAGATGCCCCCTACCCCTTATTTGCCTTTACCGCGCTGCTGCCGTGGAACTACTTTGCCGGCTCGCTGCATCGCGCTGGCGCCAGCCTGGTGGGGAATACCAACCTGATTACTAAGGTCTACTTCCCGCGGCTGATCATCCCCATTTCCAGCGTCTTATCAGGGCTGGCTGACTTTGCCATCGCCTTTGTCCTGCTGCTGGCGCTGATGCTTTATTTTGGCGTCGCCCCTACGTCGGCTGTCTGGTGGCTGCCGGCATTTCTTCTCCTGGCTCTCATCACCGCTCTCGGCTTTGGCCTCTGGTTAGCCGCCCTCAACGTCCGCTACCGCGACGTAAACCATATCATGCCCTTCCTGGTCCAGTTGTGGATGTATGCCACCCCCGTCGTCTATGGCAGCAGCCTCATCCCCGAACGCTTCCGCCTGTTCCTGGCCTTGAACCCCATGACCGGCGTTGTTGAAGGGTTCCGCTGGGCCTTATTGGGGCGCGTCCTGACCGATGCTCGCCCTCCCGCTGCGCTGTTCTTCGTTTCCGTGATTATCGCCCTGCTGGTTTTGGCTGCCGGCCTCATCTTCTTTCGTTACACGGAACGCACCTTTGCCGACATCGTCTGACACACCCCGCTGCTGTCGCCGTCCCGTTATCTCCCGTTTCCAGACCAGTGCGCCCCATGAGTAATCTTGCTATTCGCGTTGACAGCCTGGGCAAACAATATCAAATAGGGGGACGCGCCCCTGCCGCCACGCTGCGCGAGGCGCTGCACCTTGCCCTGCGCTCCCCCTGGCAGCGTGAACGTTCCCGCCGCCGCCCTTTTTGGGCTTTGCAGGAGGTCTCCTTTGAAGTCCACCGCAGCGAAGTGTTGGGCGTGATTGGGACTAATGGCGCCGGCAAATCTACCCTCCTCAAAATCCTTTCCCGCATCACCGAACCCACTCGTGGCCGCGTGGAACTGCATGGCCGCGTCGGTTCGCTATTGGAAGTAGGTACAGGCTTCCACCCGGAATTAAGCGGACGGGAGAACGTTTACCTCAATGGGGCCATCCTGGGCATGCACCGCCGCGAAATCACCGCCAGATTTGCGGAAATTGTGGCTTTTGCCGAGTTGGAGGAGTTCATAGACGTGCCCGTTAAGCGATATTCGACAGGCATGTACCTGCGTCTGGCTTTTGCTGTTGCTGCCCACCTGGAACCGGAAATCCTGCTGGTAGATGAGGTATTGGCCGTCGGCGATGCCCGGTTTCAGGCCCGCTGTCTGGGCAAAATGAATGAAGTAGCCCGCGCCGGCCGGACGGTGCTGCTGGTCAGTCACAATATGGCCGCCATTGCCAACTTGTGCCACCGGGCGCTGGTGCTGGAGCAAGGGCGCGTCATATACCAGGGAGATGCTCAGACGGCAGTGCTCCGTTATTTGCAGACGGATTCCCCAGAGCAAAAGGCCAGCACGCTTAACCTGCGCCACCGCACTGGCAATGGGCCTGTTCGTTTTACCTCCTTTGGCTGCGCCGATGATGCCGGCAATCCCATTCCCCGTCTCATTTCCGGGCAAACCTGCCGCTTCCTCATTGGCTACGCTGCCAGCCACCCCCTCCAGCCGCAGCAAGCCGAAATCTCTCTGGTAATCACCCTGCCCGACGGTACAAACCTGGCCAACCTTTCCACCCACTTTTTCCCAGATGCCCTCGCTGGCGGTTTTGCCGCCCAGGGCCAGTTAGAATGCCGCGTGCCCCGCTTCCCGCTGCGCTTTGGTCGCTACTTTGTGGACCTCTACTGCGCCATCAACCACGAGCTTTCTGACTACGTTCGCGCCGCCGCCTCATTTGAAGTGCAAGATGGCGACTTCTATGGCACAGGCCGCCTCACCCGCGCCGAATCAGGCGCCGTCCTCCTGCCCCACACCTGGCAAATCGCCTCCTCGCCGCCGTTATGAAGAAGCACAGGCAGTTGCCGTTTATCATCCTTTTCATTTGCTGTTGGACGCATGGCCGCGCCTCTGCACAGGTGGATGCCAGCGACTGGACCCCTCCTCTGGCATTGTTTGAGACAACCGGGCGAGCTTCTGAGCCAGAACTGGTTGTGGATGCCGCTGGCGTCGTTCACGTTTTTTGGGCGTATGGCAGCCCCGAAAATGAGGCCGACGGCGCCCTGCAATCCATTTACTATACCCGCCAGCAGCAAGGCGTCTGGTCAGAACCGGTAGATGTGCTGGTTTCGCCTGGCGGACGCGGGGCGCGTATGCCGGCAGTCGCCCTGGACCAATACGGCTATTTACATCTCGCCTGGTCTGGCGGCGACAGCATTTATTACAGCCGCGCCTATGCGCCCGTTGCCGCTGCTGGAGGGGGGCCTCAGGCCTGGACTACGCCGGTCGCCTTTACGCTTTACGTGGCCGCTTTTGAACCGGCCATCGTGGCCGCTGGCGACCATGTTTATTTGCTATGGACCGAGGCCAACAATGGGCTGGTTTTTGCCCGCTCCGCAGATGGGGGCCGCCGCTGGAACTCCCCCCAGACGATTTTCGCCGCGCCTGGCGCCCAGGAACTGGCCCGCTGGGGCCGTCTGGCTGTAGACGAGGCCGGCCGCCTGCACGTGACCTTGTCCCTGGCGCGCAGCGGCGACGCAGCGGCTGCCCGCCGCGACCCCATCTACCTCTACTATTTGCGCTCGGAGGATGGCGGCGACACCTGGACAGATCCCTGGCTGATCGCGCCGGAGCCTGATTTTGGCGAAGCCACCCTCGTGACCTGGGGGGCAAACGATCTCCATCTCTTCTGGAATGGGCGCGCCGGTACGCATGGCCGTTACCATCGCGCCTCATCAGACGGTGGGCAAACCTGGAGCGCAGTAGAAACGATCCTTCCGCCTGGCCCCCCGCTTGGCCTGGGCGGCCTCACCGGTTTTCCCGCCGTCGTTTCTGACGCGCGCGGCGATTTGCACCTGGTATCTACCGGTGATCCCCAAAACTACTACACCCATTGGCGCAATGGCCTCTGGACGGAACCCGTCGTGATTTCGGTCGGCCTGGACGGCCTGGGCGTTACTGGCGAATCAGTAAATATGGAAATGCCATCCCTGGCCCTGGGATCAGGCAACCAGCTTCATGCCGTTTTCCACGAAGGGCAGGAGCGCATCTGGTACACCAGCCGCCTGCTGCCAGATTTGCCTGCTCTCCCCTGGCAGCCGCTGCCCACCGTCACGCCCACGCCCGCGACTGCGGCAGCGGGCGACCTCCCGCCGGCCTCCTCACTGCCCACCCTGGCCACAGCCACGCCTGTTCCTGCCTTTTCCCACGCCGCTCCACCCTCACCTGCCTCTCCCTACCTGGCTCTGCTGCTGGCTCTCTTCTCCGCCGCCGCCTTCCTTACCTTCACTCTTTTTCTCTACACCCGACTCCGCCGCATCCCATAATCCACGCTGTCTATTGACCCGATGCCTTCTCTCCCCCTTATCTCCATCATCATTCCCACCCACAACCGCTGGCCTACCCTCCAGCAAGCCATTGCCAGCGTTCAGTCCCAGACTTACCCCCACTGGGAACTGATTATTGTGGACGACGGCTCCACAGATGATACGCCCTGCCGCCTGGCGGCGCTGGCCGAACCGCGCCTGCGCTGGCTGCGCCAGCCTAACCAGGGTCGCAGTCAGGCCCGCAACCGCGGACTGGCTCTGGCCCAGGGGGAAATGGTCGCCTTTCTGGACGATGACGACTGGTATTTGCCGTCCAGGCTGGCCTGCCAGGTCGCCTTCTTACAGGCCCACCCCGAGGTGGATCTGGTGGCTGCTGGCGTGTTCATTGCCAACGGGTCTGAACCTCTCCACCCCTGGTATACCTGGCGCGATCAACCCCAGTTAACGTTAGACCGCTGTCTGTACGGCTGCCCGCTGCCCATTTGCGCCGTGCTGCTGCGTCGTTCCTGGCTGGCGCAGTTGCCCCACTGGTTTGACCCCGACTTTGACCTGTTGGAAGATACCGATTTCTTCTTGCGCCTGCTGTTAGCCGGGGCTCGTTTTGCCTGGCTGGAAGAGATAGTCAGCGTCTACCGCCTGCACGCCGGTGGCTCCCAGCAGGATGGCGCGCGTTACGCCCACGCCCATGTGCAGTTGCTGCAAAAGCTACTCGCCTCCCCCCAGATGCCGGCGCTCCTCCGCCAACAAGAATCTACGCTCCGCACCCACCACCTGTTGGCCGCTGCCTGCCGCGCCTACGCCGCCCATGACCTGCCCCTGGCCCACTCTCTGCTCCAGCAAGCCGCCGCCTGGCAGCCAGCCCTGGGACAGCCCGGCGACCAGACCATTTTGCAAATGGTAGTTGGTTTTGCCCACAGCCCGCAGGTGACTGATCCCCCTGGCTACGTCCGCTGCGTCTGGCGCAATCTGCCGGCAACCCTGGCTGGATTACAGACGCAGGAACGGCAGGCCCTTAGCCTTCTCTACATGGGCCGCGTCTTCAAAGCCCGCGACCGCGCCGCTTCCCCATCTATTCGCGACTGGCTGCGCGCCCTCTACTACGACGCCCCCCGCTGGCTCTTCCAACCCGCCACCTGGTCCGTTCTCTTGCGCCGCCCCGCGTAGCGCAGGCTTCCAGCCTGCTTCAGCGCCCGTGCCCCAGAATCTCCCCTCCCCCCTATGCGCCGCCTGGTTCCCCCAGACCGCCGACCTGGCAGGCAATCCTTACTGGCACCTTCTCCAGCAAAACCTGGAAAAGCTGGGCGTTACCTTTGCCGCCTCCCACCACAGCTACTGGACGCAGCGTCGTTGGCTCTGGCAGCAGCGGCGGCAGGTGCAGGTGCTGCACTTCCACTTCATCCAACCCCACTACGCCGCCGCCGAACGCGCTTCCCTGCACCGCCTGCGTAAATTTACGCTGGACCTGCTGCTGGCGCGGCAGCTTGGCTATCGCCTGATCTGGACCCTGCACGATTTTTTGCCCACCTGGCCCCTGCCCCCTGCCTGGGTCGAACGGCTGGCGCGGCGCATCATGGCTGCCCTGGCCCACGACGTCATCGTCCATTGTGAAGAAGGACGGCGCTTACTGGCGCAGGCCTTTGGTCGCCGCCGCCGCGTCTGGACCCT
This sequence comes from uncultured Ardenticatenaceae bacterium, assembly GCA_964507675.1. Classification (GTDB taxonomy): domain Bacteria; phylum Chloroflexota; class Anaerolineae; order Promineifilales; family Promineifilaceae; genus JAGVTM01. Next base: position 5,195 of record CAZDSN010000038.1, read on the forward strand.
ACCTCATCCTGCCTTTGAAGAGCCGCTTACGCCTCCCGTTAGCAAGCAGGCGGCCCGCGCCCAATTGGGGCTGCCTTCCACAGCCTTTGTCATTGGCTTCATCGGCGGCATTCGACCCAACAAAGGAATTGAGCAGCTTCTCGCCGCCTTTGCCCAATTGTCCCAGCCGCATGCCTGGCTGCTGATCGCCGGACGCCCCTGGCCTCCCGACAGCTATGTGACTGCCCTGAGCCATCAAGCCGCCGCTCTACCCCGCGTTGTTTTTCGCCCACAGGAGATACCTGCCGCGGAAATGCCCCTCTATCTGGCTGCCCCTGACGTATTGGCCTTCCCCTTTCAGCGAGTGCTGACTTCCAGCACTGTCATTCAAGCCCTGACCGCCGGACGGGCAGTGATTGGTCCCCGATTGGGTTGTTTGCCAGAGGCGGTGGGACAGGATGCCGGCATTCTCTACCCCCCCCACGATCCTCACGGCCTGCTTTCCGCCCTGCGCCAGGCGCTCACTGCCGACCTGCCCCGCATGGGCGAAGCTGGCCGCCGGCGCGCTCATACCAGCGACTGGCGCACCTTCGCCCAGGCCACTGCCAGTATCTATCGCGGCGAGGCCCCCTACCATGGGACATAGCAGAGCACGACAGCCATTTACCGTTTTCGTTGTCGGATTCTCATAAACTGCAGTTCGCCGCATATGAAAGAAGGACTTTGCTCAAACTGATTAAGAATTTCAAGCGACATGCCAACTTGTTCTGTGAAATACTCTAATGTCTGCCGAGAATATGAGTTAACGTCAATAATGTAGACATTACCCTCCCCTCTTCGTTTACTGGCTAATTCTTTCTCAATGGATTCAATATTTTGCGCTCGGTATTGATCACCGCGTTTCAAATCTAACACCTGACCTTGATAATCAAAGAAATAGACAGCGTAGCTAAACCAGTTCCAGTCAGTAGGTATGAACGTGTCTGCCTTTGTTGTCTGTCTGGCAAAACATTGGGCCAACTGCATCCAGGGATTCGGTGATGAATGATAAGGCCAGATTGTCGAAGTAAAATTAGCAACACCTATGATGGTAATACACCCTCCCATCACGACCAGGGATCTCAGCTTTCTTTCGCGACTCCAAATCTTACTCATGGCAGTAATGAGGAAAATGTTAGGAATGATGAACCACCTTGTTTCATATGGTTCCCACCAGATAATAAAGGGCAAGAAGGACATATAGGCCAGAATAAGCCATATTATTTCGCCCACGGCGTGGCTCGTATTTCTAAGTTGCTGGCGAAACAACAGAAACAATGTCCATCCGCTAAGAACCAGGAGAGCAAGCAGCGATAATTGAGGCAAAATCTTATCAGACTGGAGCGTTCCTTGTAGCAGCTTTCTAACTCCTAATCCTTGCCATAATGGAATAAAGCTGGCGATTGCATTGGTAGCGGCTGGCAATAACCTGTCAGCGTCCCACCTGCCCCACATGGGCGAACGCCCAACCATATCTGCGCCGTGACTGATCGCCCATCCTATCGCGTCAGCCAGGCCATAATGTTCAAACAGTAATATGGGTAACAGGATATAAGCCAGACCAACGACAATCCCTACCGGGGCTAAGAATTGGATAACCATAGTTACATGTGCGCGAAAGCTTTTTGTCCAGTGTAACCACAAGATAGTCATGACAATCCAGGGCACAAGAAAAACATTAGCCTGCCAAAAGAGAATGGATAAACCGCTAATAACCCCAGTGACGGCAAAGGACCAGCCGGACTGCTCTTTGCGTAATAACAGAGCTAATGACGCACTTACAAACATGGCTGCTGGAATTATATAAGACACATCCACGCTAAATTTCCAATAAGACCAGGACGTAGCTAGAAATGCAGCCCCTACCATTGAAATAACCGCATGGTCAGTCACATGGTAGAGCGCCAAAAAGAAGAAACCAATACCTGCCGCCCCCGACACAGTTGTAATATATTGCAGAATTTTCGCTGAGTCGCCCGGATAACCTGTTGATTGCCAGAACTTGAAAATGATAAAGCTGAGCGGGCGGTAGAGCAGGTGATTAGGCGAAAACATATCCTTTCCGCCAGCGTCTACACTTTGGGCTTCGATGATGCCATTCAAATCCCATTGCACTGATAGGAAAAGGCGATACAAGATTAGACAAATCAGCGTTATGGATGCAAAGAGAAACATTTTTTCTTTTTGAGTGAGCATACCATACCTTCTACCTGCCTGTTTTCGTCCAAGAATAAGTAATCGTCCACAGACAAGTTTATCAGGAAGCGCAGCTTCTTCGACGAAATTGAAGGAACTACTCAACAGGGATCCAGGAAATGAATGTCTAAGCGCATTGCCCTTTACCACAACCTCCCTTCTGGCGGCGCGCAGCGCGCGGCATACGAAATGGTCAAAGGGTTGGTTGAGCGCGGCTACCAGATAGACGAATTTTGCCCCACCACTGCCGACCGCCGTCTTTTTTCTTTAAGCCCTTTCGTCCGCCGCACCGTCCTTCTGCCATTCCACCCCCGTGGCGTCTGGTCGCGCCGCGTGCCTTTCGTCACCCCTTACGTTACTGCCGCCCGCCTGCTGGCTGACCTGGCGGCGCTTTTCCAGGTGAACCGCCAGGCTGCTGCCGCTATTGACGCTGGCGACTATGACGCCATTTTCGCCCACGACTGCCAGCTATCCATGACTCCTGACCTGCTGCGCCTGGCGCAGACGCCTACCCTGTTTTACTGTCATCATGGCATTGTGCGCCGCGATGATTACCCGCGTGCCCTGCACGTGCCTGGCTCAGCGGTAGAACGGCTCAAAAGCGTCTACTATACTCTACCCGTAAACATATACCCCTGGTGGCGGAACCGCCGCGCCCGCCGCAACGTGCGCCAGGCAGACCGCGTTATCACCAACTCCCATTTTGCCGCGGCCCAGGCGGCGGCCGTCTACAACGTTGACTTTGCCGTATGTTACCTGGGCGTGAACACAGATTGTTTTCGCCCTCTCCGTCTGCCGGCAGGCGACTACGTTCTCAGTGTAGGGGCTGTTCATCATTATAAAGGGTATCGTTTCCTGGTGCGGGCGCTGGCCCGCCTGCCGGCAGCCAGCCGCCCGCGCCTGATCATCGCCGCCAACAGCGCCGACGCCGCCGAACTGGCCGCCGTGACGACGCTGGCAGCTCAGTTGAATGTGGACTTGAGCCTGCGCCGCGTCACCGATGATCAGGAACTGGCAGCGTTGTATAACCAGGCCCTGGCCTTTGTTTACACCCCCCACCTGGAACCCTGGGGATTGGCCGCCGTAGAAGCAATGGCCTGCGGCGCGCCTGTGGTAGCCGTGGGTGAGGGCGGCCTGTTGGAATCGGTGGTAGATGGCCTGACGGGGTTGTTGACGCCCCGTGACGAAGAAGCCTATGCGACCGCTTTACATAAGCTATTGAGTCAGCCGGAATACCGGTATCAACTGGGACAACAGGCAGCCGACTACGTTCGCTGTCGCTTCCCCTGGTCGCGTACGATTGACTGCATCGAGCACTTCCTTGCCGGCCAGCCCTCCCCACCCTTTGCCGATCATGTACCTGTCCCGCTTTAATTGGCTCAAAGCCGTTTATTTTGAAGCCATCCGGCCCGCCAGTTTTGTCGTCGTCGCCGCTTTATTGGCTGGCCTGGCGGCTGCCCTGGCCTGGTTGTCCACTCGCCACGGCGTAAACCTGTCTCCCGATTCTGTTTATTACCTGAATGTGGCCGACAACGTTTGCCAGGGGCGCGGTCTGGTGCATACCACCGGCTTATCCCCCGACCAGGTGGGCGCCGCCGTGCCCTTAACCGTCTGGCCGCCTGCCTATCCCCTGCTCTTGTGTGGCCTGTCATGGCTGACGGGCAGCACAGTTGCCGCCGCCCGCGGGCTGTCCATTTTGGCCTTTGCCGGACTGGCTGCCAGTTGCCTGGCCCTGGGGCGCGACTGCCTTAACCTTAAAGGTGGGGTTCTGGCCTCGCTGGGGATGGTCCTTTTCACCCCGATGCTGCGCGTCATTTCTTTTGCCTGGAGTGAACCCCTGTTTATGTTTTGCTGCGTGACCGGTTGGTGGGGAATGTGGCGGGCCTGGACCACTCCCCTGAAACGGAGCCGTTACCTGCTCCTGGCTGCTGCTATGTGGGGACTGGCTGGTCTTACCCGCTATTTGGGCGTTGTCTTGCTGGCGTTGGGGGTGGTGATGATCGCCGCCATGCCTCTGCCTCGCCGTACTCGTTGGCTGTATGCTACTTTTTATGGCCTGTTGACCCTGCTACCGGTGGCTGGCTGGCTGCTGCGCAACTATACCCTGACGGGTCACTTTTCCGGTGATGCCCGCCTGGGGGCCATGATTAGCCTTTCCCAAAACGTCTGGCTGGCAGCATACATCCTGTTGCGCGATTTTTTTTCTCCTTTGCCGCTGCCCTATCCCCTGGTTTTATTTGCCTTTTGCCTGGGACTTCCTGCGCTTATAAGCCTGGGATTGGTCACTGTGGCCTGGTGGTCGCTGGTTGGGCGGCGCAGGATAAGTGCCTGGTTTGCCGCCCGGTCGTGGTTCGATCTGCCCTGGTGGGGGTGGCTGCTCCTCTATTGTCTGGCGTATATCACTGTCCTGGTTTATCTGGCTTCCACTCTCCAGTTTGATCCCCTGGAGAGTCGCTTGCTTTCTCCCATATACCCTTTTGTCTGGCTGCTGTTAACCGCTGGCGTGACCTATCTTTACCGTTATCTACACATCCTGGAACCTGCCTGGCGGCGACGGGGAACTGGTCTGGTCTGGTCATTGCTCTTGCTCCTGCCGCTGGTAAATCAGTTGCGTGGGCAGTATGACAACCTGACGCAGCCGCCAGCATGGGCCTATAATACCCCCATCTGGACGCAAGACCCGGCTATTGTGTCCTTGCCGCTGTTTGCGCCGGACGCTGGCGCGATTTACACCAACATGCCCGCCGCCGTTAGTTTTATCACCCGGCAGCCTGCGTACAGGTTGCCTGAAGAAGCTAATATGGCGCAGCAGGCAGCCTTCTTTCAGCGCGACGTGAAAGCTCACCCTGGCTTTGTCATCTGGTACGTGGATGGTTGGGAGCAAAAAGCCAGTATCACTGCCGGCACGCTTTCCCACTGGTGCGCCCGGCTGTCTGGCTCATGCCGCCTGCTGGCCGTATACGCCCACGCTATTGTCTATCAATTTGGCCGATGACGACGTCACCGTTGGTTTATGTTCTGTTGGTTAACTGGAATGGCCTGCCCCATCTGCAGGCCTGCCTGCCCACGCTGGCCCAGACAGCCTACCACCCCTACCAGGTAGTCATCCTGGATAATGGTTCCACCGACGGTAGCCAGGCATGGGTGCAGGCCAATTTCCCCCAGGTACACTGGCTGGCACTGGGACAAAATCTCGGCTTTGCCCAGGCCAATAACCTGGGCATTCGTCATGCTTTGGCTGCCTCCGCCGCTTATGTGGCCCTGTTGAACAACGACACCCGCGTAGAACCGGATTGGCTGGCGGCGTTACTGGCCGTCGCCCAGGAGAACCCGCGCGCCGCCATCTGCCAGGCGCGGCAGCGCACCTGGGATGGTCAGCAGGAAATACGGTTTCGTTTTCTGCCGGCATGGGCCGAAGCGGAAGCCTATTACACCCCTATCGCCCTGCCCGGCCCACCGCAGCCGACTGCTTTTGCTTCTGGCTGCGCCATGCTGCTGCGCAGCGCCGCCCTGCCTGCGATTGGCCTCTTCGACGCCCGCTATTTCATGTACGTGGAAGATGTAGACCTCACCCTGCGCGCCTGGATTGCCGGCTATGACGTTCTGGATGTGCCCGCCGCCATTGTCTACCATCGCTTTGCCGGTTCCGCTGCTTCCACCGCCCGGCGGATGCACTGGGGCTACCGCAACCAACTCACTACCTTGCTTAAACTCTACCAGCCTGCCACCCTGCGCCGCTTCTGGCCTGCTGTCTACGCCCGTTGGTTCTGCACCCGCAACCGCTTTGCCCTCCGCGCCACCCTGGCCTGCCTGGCCTGGCTGCCGGGCACCTTAGCCCGCCGCCGCGCCATCCAACGCCGCCGCGCCGCCCCCGACGCTCGCTTCCTGGCCCTCGCCTGACGTACCTGCAAACCCTCTATTAACCATTCACGGATTCACCATTCCATCGTGAGAATCCTGCACTTTAACGACCACATCAACCCTCAAGGAGGCGTAGAGCAATATCTTTTCAGCGTCTGCCGCTTACTGGACGAAGCCGGGCATGAAAATGTGATCGCCTACGTGCATGATTATGCCGCCGCCGTTGATGCCGCCTGTCCCATTTACCAGGTGTGTACGGTTGGTGATATGCAGCAGTTGATTGACGCTGTGCAACCTGATGTGGCTTATCTGCATCATGCCACGGATGCCGCCCTGATCACAACTCTCTCGGTGCGACTGCCCACCATTGGTTACGTGCATGGGTTTGCTCCTGTTTGCCCGGGCCTGGGCAAGTTCTTTCGGCGCACGGAAACGATTTGTACCCGACCTTTTAGTTGGGCCTGTGCCCCTTTGCACTACGTCTGCCGCTGTTCGGCGGCCCGCCACCCATTGACGCTGCGGCGCATCATGCGCGAGACCGCCCTGCGGCGGGAGGCGTTTGCCCGGCTGCCCCACTTATTAGTAGCGTCGGATTACATGCGAGACTTACTGCGGCAGAATGGGTTTGACCCTGAAAAAATCTCTATCTTGCCACCGCATTTTCTTACCCCACCGCTGCCACCCTGGCAGCCGCCCACAGAACCGCATACGATTTTGTTTGCCGGCAGATTAGAAGTCGAAAAAGGTGTGCCCAAACTGCTGCGCGCCCTGCGCGCCCTGCCCTCCCACATCCGCCTGATCATGGCCGGGGAAGGGACACAGCGGTCCCTTTACGAACAAATGGTCGCCGAAATGGGACTGGCGGCCCGCGTGCAATTTACCGGCTGGCTCTCGGCCGTTTCTCTGGCGGAGCTTTACCAGCGTTGCGCTCTGTTGGTGATATCTTCCCAATTTGCTGAACCATTTGGTAAAGTCGGCATCGAAGCCCTGGCGCATGGCCGCCCTGTCGTTGCTTTTGCCACCGGCGGCATTGCTGGCTGGCTGCATGACGGTCATAACGGCCGCCTGGTTACCCCCGGCGATGAAGCAGGATTAGCCCAGGCCATTGGGCAGTTGCTGTCCCAACCTGCCGTCCTACAAGAAATGGGGCAAACGAGTCAGGCTCAGGTGTGGGCGGGCTACCGCGCAGAGACACATTTGCAAAAGCTGCTTGCCCTGATGCGCCAGCTCCCTGCCCCCACCCAAACCACCGACTAACCCACTCGTTTTTCCTTACCTGTGTTCTGTTGCCTGTTATGAACATCCTCATCCTCTCTACCTGGTTCCCCACGCCGCCCGACAACGGGTCCAGAATCCGCATTTGTTACCAATTACAGGCTCTCAGCCAGGCGCATCAGGTAACAGTGCTTGCATTCAATCCCGAAGGGGCGACGGCATTCCCGCTGTTATGCACACATCCCATGGGCCAACCAGTTTCCCTGCAATCTGTGCCCGTAGACCCGTTTCGCTACGTGCATGCGCCCTCGTGCCTGAAGTTCGCTTCCCCCACGCCGCTGGCTTGCTGGCCCAGCCGCATGATGTGGCAGCAGGTGGCCCAGGCAGCGCAATTAGAACGGTGGGATGTCGTGGTGGCGGGGCAGTTACCGGCGCTCCCTTACCTGCGGCTATTGCCCAATGTGCCGGCGCTATTAGACATGGATACAAGCTGGTCTTGCCAGGCGCACACCCGCTTCCAGGGTGTGCCCCACGGCTGGCGGCGGCTGCGTCTCTGGTTGAGCTGGTACAAAGCCGCTCTCTACGAACGCTATTGGCTGCTCCGCCTGGCTGCCTGTACCGTCGCCTCCACTCTTGAACAGGACTATCTGCGCCGCCTGGTTCCTCGTCACGCCAGTCGCATTCAGCTTTGCGAAAATGGCGTAGATTGTTGGCACAATCACCCTGGCTTGGTGCGCCGCCAGCCTCACACCCTTGTCTATCAGGGCGCGCTCACCTACAGTGCCAATTATGACGCCATGCAATACTTCCTGCGGGACATTTATCCCCTCATTCAGACACAGGAACCTGCTGTCCGCCTGATCATTACCGGAGCCAACACAGACGTTAATCTGGCCGGGCTGCGGTTGGACGAGAGTGTTCATCTGACTGGCTACATTGCTGATGTCCGGCAGCCTGTAGCCGCAGCGTCGGCGTGCGTGGTACCGCTGCGCCAGGGGGGAGGGACGCGCCTGAAAGTTTTGGAGGCTATGGCGTTGGGAACGCCCGTGGTAGCCACAAGCAAAGCCGTAGAGGGTTTGTCCTTAGTTGCCGGCAAACATTTCCTGCTGGCGGATGAGCCGGCAGCATTTGCTCAAGCCGTAATACAGTTGCTGCGCCACCCGGCGCTGGCAGAGCATCTGGCAGGGGCAGCCCGGGAATGGGTGGCGGCGCGCTATGATTGGACGCAAATAGGACGCCACTTTGTCGCTGTTGTGGAACAGGCAGCCGGGAGACAGGCCGCATGGCAGACCGCGTGATTCATCGGTGGCAGAGGCTGGTTTTCCCACCATCTACTACATTCGTCCGCAGCGGCGTGACCTTGTTGCTGCTGAGCATAGCTGTCTGGTTGGGTGCGCGTGCTTCCACGCAGATGCTGGCGGCGCTGCTGCTTGTCTTGCTGGCTGTGCTCTGCTTATGGCAGCCAGCCTGGGGCGTGTTAGCCATCATCCCGGCGGCCCTGCTGCTCCCTCTGGAATTCAACACAGGCACAGCCGTTGGCCTGAACCCGGTCACCCTGCTCGTGATCGCCCTGTTGGGTTTGCTGGTATTGACCCGGCTGCGTCAAGGACGGCTGCGCCTGGTCGCCGCCGCGGCCAATCGCCCCCTGCTATTCTTTCTCCTGGCTGGCTTGCTCTCGCTTTTGGTGGGCAATGCTCTATGGGATCCATTTGTCCCTCGTGGCCCTAATTTTATCCTGGTGCAGTTAGGTCAATGGGCTATATTTGCTTTGTCGGCTGGCGCGTTTTGGCTCAGCGCCAACCTTATTCCTGATGAAACGTGGCTGCGTCGCCTGACCTTCCTCTTTCTTATGCTGGGCGGCCTGCTGGCCCTGCTGTGGAACATCCCCGGTTTGTCCACGCCCATGAGCAAGTGGATC
>CAZDSN010000039.1:0-14392 GCA_964507675.1 uncultured Ardenticatenaceae bacterium
GCGCGGTCAATGTCCTCAGGCGCAATGCCGGCGCTATTCCGCCCCACCGCCACCGCCCCCCGGTTATTGGTGGATTCAATGTGCTCTCCCGCCATGCTCACCAGCGCCCGCGACAGGCTGTAACCGGATGTTTGCTCCGCTTTTTCCACGGCGCGGGCAATCACCAATGCCGCCTCATTCACGTCGGCAATCATGCCCTTGCGCATGCCCATCGCCGGTTCAATGCCCAGCCCAATAATGCGCAGTTGCCCTGCCCGCACCTCCCCCACCAGCGCGCACACCTTTGTTGTTCCGATGTCCAGTGCAAAAATAATCTCTTCCATAAAACCCACCTCTAACCGCAACCACCAACCGCTTCAATCCCCCCATTAACCATTCACCATTCACCAATTCACCAATTAATTATTCGTAGCTACCCGTTGCCTGAGCCTGTCGAAGGCAACAGTGACTACTCTTCATTCTCCCCGCCAAAAGCCAGATAAAACGGCTTCTGCGGGTTGCTGACGCTGATATACTGCGGCGCGCGGTTGGCCGCCAGCAGCCGGTCTACCACCGTCTCATACACGACCAGCTTCTGCGCCATATCCTCCCCCACCCCAAAATAAGCGCGCCAGCCCCGCCCATCCTGATAGCTCAGGCCACCCGACGGACGGTAATACAGCGCCTCAATATTGGGCCGCAGTCGCCGCAGTTGCAGCGCCCCTTGCAGCACCTCTGCCGGCACAAAAGGCAGCCCTGTTGTTGCCGGTGTTGCCGCCGCCTCGGCTCCTTCTGCCGCTTCTGACGTCGCTTCTGACGTCGGTTCAGGCGGCGGCGCAATCAGTGGCGTTTCCGTCTCTGCCTCGATTACCAGCAGCCCAGGCGATGACGCCCGCGCTGGAATCAACACCCCTTCCTGGTTGAGCCAGAACGACTGCCCATTCTGCCGCCAGATCGCCACAGGCGTATCCTCCTCTATCTGGATCAACACCTGATTGGGCCATTCCAGGTTAACCGTTGCCGAAATAACCCCCGGCAGCGCCGCCACCTGCTGCGCCGCCTGGTCCGGATCGGCCGCAAAAACGTGTATCCCTGCCAGCCCGCTGGCCGCCACAATCTCCTGCGGCGGGATCACTTGCGCGCCCGCCACCGGAATGGCGTTCAGGGCAAACGTCTGGTCGCCGCTGATCAGATACAGCGCAAAAGCGCACAACAGCAAAACGCCCAGGCTGACCCAGCGCGGTGTGAAGATGACCTGCTTCAGTAGCGCCACCGGCCGCTGAATGGTCTCGTTGTTACGCCGCCGCCTCTTCTTAGCCGTGCGGGGCACGGCCAGCTTGGGCGGCGCTGCCGGCATAGCCACCTGCATTCGTCGTACTTTAGGCTGTTGGCGCAGCCGCCGGTTAGTGGGTTGTTTCTGTGTCATAATTACGCCAGTAGCGCGGGCATCTTGCCCGCTATTCGTTCATCCGCTATATTTTCGCCGTATCATACGTCCGCTTCAGCGCCGCTTTTTGCCCGTCGCGGGCCAGAGCCAGTTCAATCAACTTATCCAGCAGCCGGGGATAGGGCAGGCCGCTGGCTTCCCACAACTTGGGATACATGGAAATACGGGTAAAACCAGGAATCGTGTTAATCTCGTTCAAATAGAGCGCGCCGCTCTCTCGATCCATCAATAAATCCACCCGCCCCAGGCCGGCGCAGTCAATTGCCCGGTAAGCCGCTGTCGCCAGTTGCCGCGCCTGATCCGCCTGCATTTCGCTCAGTGGCGCGGGAATCAACAGTTCTGACTCCTCCGCCGAACCTGGCGCTGTCATATACTTGGCCACGTAATCATAAAATGCCCGCCGTGGCCGCACTTCGCCCACCACGCTCGCTTGCGGCTCTTCATTTCCTAACACCGCCACTTCCAGTTCACGGGCGCTGATGCCCTGCTCCACCACCAACCGCCGGTCGTATTGCGCGGCATCATCCAGCCCTGCCTGCAGTTCATCCCGGTTGCTGCATTTGCAAATGCCCACGCTGGAGCCAAGATTGGCCGGTTTGGTGAACATGGGATAGCTCAGCGCAGCTTCAATCTCGTCCAACACGCCTGCCGGATCGCTCAGCCAGTCGCTCTTCAACACCAGTTTCCACGGCAGCACCGGAATGTCGTGCGCCTGCATAACCGCCTTGAAGATCGCCTTATCCATGCCTACCGCCGAACCCACCACGCCTGCGCCCACGTAGGGAATGCCGGCAAGTTCCAACAACCCCTGCACTGTTCCATCCTCGCCATTGGGCCCGTGCAGCACTGGAATAATCACGTCCAGATGCGCCACCTCGGACATTGTTGCCGGTTGCGCCGCCATTTTCTCCACCTGCAGCAGCGCCGCCGATTCCGGATCGGGCAGCAGCGTCGCCGGCTGCGCTGCCGCCGCCCGCCCCGCCGCTAACGCCATCATCGGGTCGCCCGTCAACCACCCTCCCTGCCGTGTGATCCCAATCGGAACCACCTCGTACTTCTCTTTATCCAGGGCAGCCAATACCGACTGCGCCGATTGCAGCGACACCTCATGTTCGCCCGACCGGCCGCCGAAAATAACGCCAACCCTTAACTTCCGCTTTCTCTCTGCCATCACCGTTTCTTCTTCGCCGCCAATTTCACCTTTCAACAGAATTCGTGAAATTCGTGTAATTCGTGGCCAAAGAATTCCTTTTCTCTCTACCCTTACAGTTGCTTTTTTCGCCACCAATTTCACCCCTCAACATAATTTGTGAAATTCGTGTAATTCGTGGCCAAAGATTCCTTTCTCACTCGAACTGCCAGTTACCCACCAGTTCCACTTCCAATTCCATCTCCACGCCAAACTTCTCCCGCACCACGTGCCACGCTTCCGCAATCAGCCCGCGCACGTCTTCCGCCGTAGCTTCCTCATCGTTGATGAAAAAATTAGCGTGCTTCTCTGAAATTTGCGCCCCGCCCCGCCGGTACCCTTTCAGACCGGCAGCATCAATCAGGTAGCCCGCATAAAAATGCTCTGGATTCTTAAACATGGAACCGCAACTGGCCCCGCCTGGCTGCGTTTCCTTACGATACGCCACAAACCCATCAGCCCGCGCCGTCAGCACCTCCACCGGTTCCGACTTTAGTTCCAGTTCCACCGCCAGCACCACGCGCCGGGAGCGATCCGTGCCCTGTTCTTGCTTCAGCACGCTGGTCCGGTAGCCATAGGCCATCTCTTCGCGGCTGTAGGTGCGGATGCCCACCCCGGGCTTCCACAAGGTCACCGTGCGCACATGGTTGGACATGTCGCTGCCATGCGCCCCGGCGTTGCCCACCACCGCCCCGCCTACCGTGCCCGGCACGCCGATAGCCCATTCCAGGCCGCCCAACCCTTTGGCAATGCACTGCCGCGCCAGCGAAGACAGATTCATGCCCGATTCCACTGTACACACCACGTGCGCCCCTGTGTGGCGAAAGCGCATCTGCCGCGCGCGGTTAAAGATAACCAGGCCAGAAATGCCGGCATCCGCCACCAACACATTCGAGCCGCCGCCCAAAATAAAATAAGGGATGCGCGAGTTGTAGGCCATCTCCGCTGCCTGCTGTAATTCTTGTGCCGTCGTCACCGTCACAAACATCTCCGCCGGCCCGCCAATCCGCGCCGTCGTATACCGCGACATCGGCGCGTTCACCTGAAACTGCTCACCAAACGTGTCCTGAAAATGAGTCAAAATTGCATTCATAAGCGACGTTTGTAAATTCATCCTCTGCCGCCATCCTCAAAACTTCAAGTAGGGCGGGCATCCTTGCCCGCCATCCCTGCCCGCCTTGTCAACACACCCGCTCTCGCAGCCCATCCAACAACCATTCGCCTACCACATTCCCATCCCCCGCGCTCAGGGTCAACACCACGTCCCCCGGCTGCACGTGATCCAGCAAATAAGCGGCGGCATCTTCACGCGCGGCAATGAAGCGGGCGTCAGGGTGATCCATCTGCGCCAATACCTTCTCCGTCGTCATCCCCAGCGTGTCCACTTCCCGGCTGCGGTAAATATCCAGAGCGATGACGCAGTCGGCATCCTGGAAGCTGCTGGCAAACTCCGCCAGCAGCAGCCGCGTGCGGCTGTACGTATGCGGCTGCCACACCGCCCAAATGCGCTGGCCCAGGAACCTTTGCCGCGCCGCCGACAGATTGGCCCGAATCTCCGTGGGGTGGTGGGCATAGTCGTCAATGATCGTCACCCCATTTACTTCGCCAATGATCTGGAAACGGCGCGCCACGCCCGTAAAGCTGGCTAATGCCGGCATCGCCTCCCCAAACGGCACGCCCACAGCCTGCACCGCCATCATTGCTGCCAGCGCATTTAACACATTGTGCGACCCAGGCAGTCGCAGCCGCGCAATACCCAACGTTTCCGTCCCCATCTGCACCAAAAAATCCGACCCGCCCAGTTGGTTAGGCCGCGCGTCCAACGCCCGCACCCACGGCGAATACTTGTCGCCCAGCCCATACGTTGTCACCGTCACCCCCGGCAGCGTCACTTCCGCCAGCAGCGTTCGTACGCCCTCATCCTCGGTGCACGTAATAAGCTGCCCGTCTGCCGGCAGCAGCCGCACAAAGCGGGCAAACGCCTCCCGATAAACCGCCGGCGTTGGGAACAAATCAGGATGGTCATGCTCCACGTTGGTAACCACCGCTACGGTCGGCCGCAGCCCCAGGAACATATAATCGTACTCATCCGCTTCAATCACAAAAAGGTGGCTGCGACCGGCGCGGCCATTGCTGCCCAACGACGGCAGTACCCCGCCGGCAATCACGCTTGGGTCTCGCCCGGTGGCAATCAGCAAATGGCTGATCAAGGCCGTCGTCGTGGTTTTGCCATGCGAACCCGCCACGGCAATGCACGTATACCCCGCCATTAGCGCCCGCAGAAATTCCGCCCGCTTCCAAACGGGAATACCCGCTTGCTGCGCTGCGGTCACTTCTGGATTGGTTGCCGGCACGGCTGACGAAATCACCACTACGTCCGCGCCGGCAATATGCTCGGGCGCGTGTCCCACAAACACCGTCGCCCCTGCCATTTGCAGCGCTTGCGTCAGGGTATTGGCCTGCATATCGGAACCAGACACCACATATCCCTGCCCTAGCAGCACCTGGGCAATAGCCGACATGCCGCTGCCCCCTATGCCCACAACGTGGATTTTCATGCCTGGGGTCAGTGCGAAAGACTCTGTGTCCCGCTGCGAATGTTGTGTCATGATTGCCAGAATTGCCATGCTACAGATGGTTAGAGAATACTTTCGGTAGCGCGGGCATCTTGCCCGCTTTCTCTCGGGTAGGGGCGTATTACCCTACGCCCTTACTTCGGATAGTCATTAAATCATCACCACAATCACAAACAGAAAAACCAACACAATCAAGATAGGTAGATAAGGCGCCAGCAAGGGCAGCGGCAGCTTTTCTACCAGCGAAGCGACTGCATCGAAGTCAGGGCGAAGAAGGGTAGCCGGGTTAAATGCGTAGGGCACATTGCGCGCCAGCCGTTCATAGGTGCCTGCAGAGACGAGCCGGTACTCCAGAAAACACCACAGCGTACCCACGATGACGTACCCATTGAAGCCGCCAACAATCGCCCCCAGCAGTTTTTCTTGCAAGGTGGCGCGCAGCCGTGCGGTTAACCGCCCGCCGGTCAACTGTCCTGCCAGCGTCGGCCCCTGATAACTGAAGAAAGCGATGATTAGATGCAGTACCGCCAGCACGTAAAACTGCTGCCGCAGCGGGGCGTAAGGATCGGTAGACAGCGCCGGATCGGTGGGAGCATTGCTCAGCAAGGAAACAATAAAGACGCCAAACTGGTTCACGGCAAAGAGAGACAACACGAGCCCAGAAGCGGCAATGACTTCTTTGGTCCAGCCGCGCAAAAAGCCAATTAAGGCGAAAAATCCAACCATGATCCAGAAAATTGTTTGCAGGCTAATCATCTGTCATCTCTCCACCAACTGCATTAGTAGTCTGCATAGCAGTCTGCATCAGCAGTTGACCGATTCGCTGCGCCGCCTGCGGCTGATCCAGAGCCGATGCTGCGGCGGCCATAGCCGCCCGCCGCGCCGGATCGGCCAGAATCGCCTGAATGGTGGGCAGCAGTTCGTCCGCCATCCGCTCGTCGTCCAGTCGAATAGCCGCGCCGCGCTCCGCCAGATAATCAGCATTTACCTTCTGATAGCGCCAGGCGTATGGGTAAGGCGTCAGGATGGCCGGCAAACCAAAGGCCGGGCATTCACCCAACATGCTGGCCCCGGCTCGCGCCACCACCAGGTCCGCTGCCCGGTACGCCGGCCCCATCTCTTCATCCAGATAGGCGTAAGGGCGGTAGTAAGCGCGCAGCTCTGCCGGCAGTTGCGCCGCATTAGCGGCCACTTCCGGCCAGGTCAACTCCCCGCTGATGTGAATCACCTGGTATTCGGTTAGCAAGGTGGGCAATATGGCCTTTAACGCCCGGTTGATAGAGCGCGCGCCGCGGCTGCCGCCAAACACAAACAAAGTGAGACGGTCTGGTCGCAAATCAAAGGGGGCTAACGCCGCAGCTTTGTCCATTTGCGCCGCCGCCCGCACTTCTGCCCGCACCGGGTAACCCGTGACGACTGCTTTGCCGGCATCAAAATAAACGCCCGAATCAGCGCTGGTGCACGCCACCTTCTCCACGAAACGGCTGAGAAACTTGATCGCCGATCCTGGTTCAATATCTGGCAAATAAATAGCTGCCGGCACGCGCCGTAGCCGTGCCACCAGCGCCACTGGCACATTCACGTAGCCGCCCGTCATAAACAAAACCTGCGGACGAAAGCGGCGCAGCAGACGCCAGGCGCTGCCCAGGCTCCACAGCAGCCGCAGCCCATTTCGCAGCCGCGTCGCCAGCGGTACGCCTACAATAGGGCCGCCCTGAATCGTCTCCAGGCGAATGCCCGCTTGCGGCACCAACCGCTCTTCCGTCTGCCCGTGCGTACCCACCCACAACACCTCCAGATCAGGCGTCATAGCCGACAGCGCCGTCGCCACAGACAGCGCTGGATAGATGTGGCCGCCGGTGCCGCCGCCGCAAATCATCAACCTCACCCGCTGCCTCCCGGTGGTGAGACGCGCGGGCGCGGCCCTTGCACTCGCGTGCTGATTGCCGCATCCCGCGAAATATTGAGCAAAATGCCGATGCCAATCAACGAAATAGCCAACGAAGAGCCGCCGTAGCTCAGGAACGGCAGCGGCAGCCCGGTGAATGGCACCACCGCCGTGATCACTGCAATGTTGATTAAGGATTGGAAGCTGAGCCAGCAGGTAATACCCATCGCCAACAAGGCGCCGTAGCTGTCGCGCGCCTTTCGCGCCGTGCGAAAGCCCCGCCACACCAGCATGCCCAACAGACCCATGACCAGCAGCGATCCGGCCAATCCCAGTTCCTCGCCCAGCACGGCGAAAACGCTGTCGGTGTGCGCTGCCGGCAGAAGCCCGAACTTCTGCGTGCTCTCCCCCAAACCTACACCCAGCCAGCCGCCATTCGCCAGGGCAATCAACGACTGCTGCACGTGCCAGCTTGCCTGAGACGGATCGCGCAGCGCCGTGGCGTAGGCATCCACGCGCCCGCGTGCGTGGGGGAGGCTGAGCATCAGAATGATAAAGACGGTTACGCCGATAATGCCGGCAATTCCCAACTGTCGCCAATCCGCCCCGGCCACAAAAAATAGCGAATAGCTGATCACAGCAATTAAAGTCGCTGTGCTCAAGTCCGGCTGGCGCACAATCAAGGCGCAAACAACCCCCGTGATCACTGAAAATGGCACCAAACCATAGGTCAGGTCTTTAATCCGGTCCCCTTTCGTAGACAGCCAGTGACAGATGTACAAAATTGTCACCAGCTTGGCTACCTCTGACGGCTGGTAGGAGCCTCCAGACAGACCACGCCGCGCCCCAAAAATCGTTTCTCCTAGAAAAAGCGTCACCAGCAGCAAAACCAGCGTTCCCACCAGCATGACCACGCTAAATTTGCGCAGCAAATGGTAATCAAACTGCATGATCACTGCCACCGCCACCAGGCCAATCACCAACGCCTGGAACTGGCGCCGGAAATAATACGTCGCGTCCCCATCCTGGTAGCGCACGCCATAATCAAACGTGGTGCTGTAGATCATCAACATCCCAATGACCAACAAACCCGCCACTGCCAGCGCCAGCCAGTAATCAAACTTTAACCGCAGATGCGATCCAACCCGATTACTCTTTTTTCCCACAAAATGAATCGCCGTCATACCATCCCTTCTACCTTCTTCCTTCTACCCTCTTCCTTCTTCCTTCTCCCAAACCAACTGCCGGAACTGCTCGCCGCGGTCCGCAAAATCCACGAAAGCGTCATAACTCGTGCCGCCTGGCGCCAGCAGCACCACATCTCCAGGCTCGGCCAACTGCACCGCCGCCTGCACCGCTTCCGCCAGGGTGTGGCATTGCACCACTGCCGGCGACGTCTGTCCATTGACGGCCTGCGCCGCCAGCCGCCCGGCCAGCGCCGGCGCCAATGCCCCAAACAGCACCACTGCTTTCGCCCGCTGCCGCACCCGCTGCGTCCACACGTCCCAGACCATCTCTTTGTCTCGCCCGCCTGCCAGCAAAATCAGCGGCTCGCTAAAGGCATCTATGGCCGCCAAAGCCCGCTCCGGGGCAGTAGCAATCGAGTCGTTCACATACAGCACGCCGTTCACCGTGCGCACTGTTTCCAACCGGTGCGCCACGCCGCTAAAGCCACCAATCGCCTGCCGCATAGCCGCCACAGGTACGCCTACCGCGTCTGCCAGCGTAATCGCCGCCAACACGTTCCACACATTATGCTCGCCTCGCAGGCGAATCTCGCTGCGGCGGCAGATGGCCGTTTCCGTCTGGCCGTCTCTCAGCCACAACTGCCCATCGCGCACAAATGCCCCATCGGCCACCGGCTGCTGCCGGCTGAACAGACGCAGTCGCCCGGCCGCCAGCGGAGCCAGGGTCATTGCCCCTGGATCGTCGGCGCACAAAACGGCTACGCCATCCCCGGACTGGTAACGCAAAATGTTGGCCTTAGCCTGGCTGTAAGCGGCCATTGTCCTGTGCCGGTCCAAATGGTTAGGCGTGATGTTCAACACCGCTGCCGCCGGCGGACTGCGCCGCCACCATTCCAACTGGAAGCTGGATAATTCCTGCACCACGATGTCGTCCGCCTGAATCTGGGCCAGATGGCTAATGAGGGGCCGGCCAATGTTGCCCCCCACCCAGGTTGGCGCGCCGCTGGCCTGGCAGATGAGTCCGGTAAGGGTCGTTGTTGTTGTTTTACCCGCGCTGCCCGTAATCCCGATGGTGCGGCGCGCCTGGTTCCGTTCGGCAAAAAGCTGCGAATCGTTAGTCACCAAAATGCCCCGCGCCAGCGCCTCCTGCACAATCGGCGCATCTGCCGGCACGCTGCCGCTCACCGCCAGCACGTCCACGCCATCCAACAGGGATAACGGGTGCTCACCTAAAACGATCGCTATCGGGCAGTCGGCCAGCTCCGACAAGTTTGCTTGCAATTCTTCCGCCAGGCGCAAGTCGGACACCGTCACCTTTGCCCCCACCGACACGGCAAAACGCGCCAGGGCCATGCCCTGCCGCGCCAGACCGAGGATGAGGAGGTGTTTGCCAGTCAAAGTGTCCATACAATTCATCCAGGTCCAACAGGAATCCCGACGGGCGTATTGCATACGCCCCCCGCATCCCGCCGAACCTTAAATCAATGCCAGCGCCAGGCCGATCATGCCCGACAGCATACCGATGAGCCACCACCGCTGCACAATCTGCGTTTCGCTCCAGCCAATCACCACAAAATGGTTGTGCAGCGGCGACATCTTAAAAGGGCGAATATCCCGCCCCAGGAAACGGCGGCTCAACACCGCCGAAGCCACCTGTAATATCGTTGAAATCGTTGTGGCTACGGGCACAAAGGCCACCACCGGCAAAATGAGCCACTGGTTGGTCATCAAGGCCACCACGCCCAACGCGCCGCCCAGCGCCTGCGAGGCCACGTCCCCCATAAACATCTGCGCCGGGTGGGCGTTAAACCACAAAAAGGCAAAGCAGGCCCCAACCACCACAAAACAATAAGTCACCAGAAACTGTTGGTCCTGCATAAAAGCGATGATTCCGTACATAGCAAAAGCTGTGGCCGCAATAATGCCGGCCAATCCATCCAGCCCATCCGTAAGATTCACCGCATTAGCCGCGCTCGTGATAATAAAAGTTGCCAACGGGATATACCATAAACCAATGTCCAATAACACGGGCACTGTCGGTACCGCCATGAAACCCCGTTGGCCGTTGAGCAGGTACAACGAAATAGCCGCCGCGCCGGCAATTGCCGCCTGATACCAGATTTTGTAGCGGGCCAACATGCCCACGCCTGGCCGCTGCCGCACGCCCTGATAATCGTCTATGCCGCCCAAAATGGAATACGCCACCATCACGCCCAGTGGAATCACCACGCTTTCCGCAATTTCCTGCAATTTGACCAACTGCACGACGTCTACCACCACGCTGATGATCACCGTCCAACCCACAATCAAAATCCCCCCCATCGCCGGCGTGCCCATCTTCTTCATGTGGGTCTGCGGGCCTTCAATGCGAATTTGTTTGCCCAGCCGCAGCCGCCGCATCAGTTCGATCAGCGGGCTGCCCCAAATCACGGCCAATAAGAAGGTGACGCCACCAATGGTTAAAGCAAAAGGCATAAGACGCTCTACGACCGGCTTAATGCAGTCACTAACTGGTCCAGATGCACGCCGCGGGAACCTTTGACCAGGGTCACATCGTTGGGCTCAATAATTTCTTCCAGCAGCGTAGCGGCGGCAGCGACATCGGGCACGATATGCAGGCGAGCCGGAGACATCCCCAGCGCCAGCGCCTCTTCGCCCATAATGCGCCCCAGCGGCCCTACCGTTATCAAAATGTCCGCCACGTCCATAGCCCGGCGACCCACCAGGCGGTGCGCCTGTTCTGCGGCTGCGCCCAATTCCAACATATCGCCCATCACCGCAATCCGTCGCCCGTCCAGGTCGGCCAGCAAGTTTAAGGCGGCTATGGCTGATTCCGGGCTGGAATTATAGGTGTCGTCAACTAACAGCGAGCCGCCCGGGCCATCTACCACCACCAGCCGCAGTTGGGCGCGGCGGTCTTGTAGCCCGGCCATAATCTCTTCCCAATTCAGGCCGCACGTCAACCCCACCGCCGCCGCCCGCAGCGCCGTATGCACGCTGTGGCGGCCCAGCAGCGGCACGTGAACGTACAGGGCTGTTCCCTCGTGGTGCAGCCGGAAGCGGATGCCATCCAACCCTCTGGAGTCAATTCTGTCCGCCCACAAATCAGCCTCTGCCGGCTGGCCGTTGCCCACGCCGTAAGTCAACACCCGCGCCGCCGTATGCGCCGCCATACCCATCACCAGCGGATCGTCGCCATTGAGGATAGCCACCCCGCTGGCCGGCAGCGCCTCCACCAACTCCTGCTTGGCCGCCACAATCGCTTCCAGGCTGCCCAAACGCTGCAAATGGACGGGACCCACATTGGTAACAACGCCAATCTGAGGGGCAGCCAGGTGACACAGCGTACTGATTTCCCCTCTGGCATACATGCCCATTTCCAACACGGCATACTCGTGCTCTGTCTGCAATTGCAGCAGCGTCAGCGGCAGGCCAATCTCGTTGTTATAATTCCCTTCTGATTTTAAGGTGCGATACCGTTGGGACAGCACCATAGCCGCCAGTTCTTTGGTGGACGATTTGCCCACGCTGCCCGTAATGCCAATGACGGTGAGTGTATGCTGCCGCCGCCAATACGCCGCCAACTGCTGCAAGGCAGTCAGGGTGTTGTCTACCAGCAAACATACGGGCGCTGCCGGCAGTTTATCTTCCCGCCATTCACTCAGATTAACCGTGCGATAAAGACCTGCCGCCGGGCGCTCTACCAACGCCGCCATTGCGCCGCGCCGGAACGCATCTTCCACAAAATCGTGCCCGTCCAGCTTCTCGCCCGCAAAGGACACAAACAGGCTGTCTTTAACCACCTGCCGGCTGTCAATCACCACCGACGCCAGTGGACTTTCCTGACCGGTTGGCTCATAAGCCGTAAAGGCGGCAAAAACGTGGCCCAGTGTTAACATCAAGCATCTCCACCGTAAACCGTGACGATAGCTTGAACCACGCGCTTGCCCGACAAATCCCTCGCCCTAAACCTGGACCCGGCAGCCCCGAAAATGTCCCCCATGGGTAATTTTTGGCGCGCATGCGCCCCAAATTGCCCACAATATTGGGTGTCAATCCCGCCGCAGGCGGGGCTGACATCTACCACCATTAACCAAAACGCTGCCCAATTCATGCCTCTAACAATCCTTACTAAACTAATTCCCCTCGCGGGCGGCCATGATCTCGCCCTGCAGCCGAATCTGGTCCGGCGGAATATCCAACAGCACCACCAATTCCTGCGCCAGCTTGGCAAACGTCGGCGCCGCTGTTTGCGATCCCCAGGGGTTAATCTGCGGCCGATCGAGCTTGACCAGCACAATAATCTCTGGGTCATCGGCGGGCAGCCAGCCAATAAAGGAGCCAATAACGTCATAGGGCAAATAAACGCCGCCTTCAGCGATCTGGGCTGTGCCCGTTTTGCCGGCAATCGTGTAACCAGGCACCTGCGCTTCATACACTTCGTAATTGACCGCCGTCACCGCCATGGCCGTAAGTTGCTGCGCCGTCTCTTTACTTACTGCCTGGCTCAACACCGTGGGCTCGTGCCGCAGCACCTGCCCCTGTGTATGGATTTCCTGCACGATGTATGGCTCCATCAGCCGCCCCTCGTTCGCCAGCGCCGAAGCTGCCACAACCATTTGCAGCGGCGTCACCGCCAATCCTTGCCCAAAGGCATTTGTGCCCAGACTGGCCTCGGTCCAGTTGGCGTCGCCGGGCAATGGCATAATGCCAATCGCCTCCGCCATTAAATCAATACCCGTGCGCCGCCCAAAATTAAACCGTTCCATATAATGGTAGTACACATCTGGCCCCATCCACGAAGCCAGCGTCGCTGCCCCCACATTTAGCGAGCGCGACAGCAATGTGGTCATGTCCGTCAGGCCGGGCGCGCTGCGATCCCAGTTGTGCATCAGGCTGCCGCCCAATTCGATCGTGCCCGAATCATAATATGTGCTCTGCGGCGTGACTGTGCCCGAATCCAGCGCTGCTGCCATGGTGATCAGCTTCATCACCGATCCCGGCTCATACTGCTGGCTGATAGCCGGGTTCAATAGCAGCCCTTCATCTGCCTCATAAAAGTCATAGGGCGTAAAGTCAGGCGTGCTGGCCATAGCCAGGATAGCCCCGGTGCGCGGGTCCATCACAATGATCGTGCCCGAACGCGCCTGATGCTCAATGAGCGCCTCCGCCAGCGCCTTTTCCACCATGAACTGCACCGTCCGGTCAATGGTCAATACCAGGTCCGCCCCTTCCCGGGCAATCACGTTTGGCTGGTAGGTTAGCGGCGAAATATTCACTGTGGCGCTGGCCGCCTCCCCCGCCAGTTCCCGCTGGTAATACCCTTCCAACCCGGAACCGCCAGAGCCTTCGAAATCTACATAACCCAACACGTGACTCAGCAAATTGTCTTGCGGGTAAATACGGCGCGGCAGCGGGTCAATCTGAATGCCATCGTAATCGAACGCCCGCACCGCCTCCGCTACTTCTGTGGTCACTCGCCCTGACAGCAGCACGTACGGTTCCTCCGACTCCAGCACCGCCAGAATATTCTGCCGCCGCTCCTGCAAAATGGGGGCCAGCGACGTGGCCACTTCTCCGGCATCTAATACCAGGTTGGGGGCCACGCTGATCTGGTAATCGGCCCCATTGGCCGCCAGCACGGCCCCATTTCGATCATAAATAACGCCTCGCTCCGGTTCTGCCACCACGCGCACCAGTTTGTTCCGCTCACCGCGCGTCACCCAATCCTCTCCTTGCAGCACCTGAAACGCAAACAGGCGCCCCACAATAATGAAGGTGGCAAAACAGAGACCGGTGATAATCACCCAGGTTCGTTTTGATTGGCTACTGTTCACCAGATTCTCCTTGCACCAGGTCGCCAAATTCCGCCTTGAGCAGCAGCCACAATGCTTCGCTCATACTGTGGGGTGGGGTGCGCGGCGGCGTGTCCAGCAAGGTCCCGGAGCCATTGCCATCCTCGTCGGCTGTTTGGGGATACCCCGGCACCACCAGGTATTCGATATTGTCAGCCTGTGCCGGCACAAAACCAAGCTGCCGCGCCTCTGCCTCTAAACGCTCCAACGACTGCGCCGCGGCAATGTCCGTCTCAATGACGGCATTTTGCCGCTTCAGATTGTCCAGGTC
>CAZDSN010000040.1:0-14385 GCA_964507675.1 uncultured Ardenticatenaceae bacterium
GTTCAAACAGGAGCGCCTGATAGTCGGCAAATTGGGTGGCGAGTTGGTCCGCCAGGGCGTATTCACTGTGCTCTATCGCCGCCCGCAGGAGATGCTGCTGGTGCAGCAGGCGGCCCAGGGCTGTCTGGAATTCGGCGGTTGTTAGCAGTTCGGCAATGCCGCTGCCGGCAATGGCTTTGTGCACCGCCTGTTCAATTTCTGCCGGCGACACAGCTTCCCCATGGGCCAGGCGATCCAGAATGCTGCCTAAAGCTTCCACACCCAACCCCCCGGCCAGCACAGCCAACGGCCCGGTCAGTTCGGCGCCGGGAACAGCGGCAACTGCCAATAATGCCGAACTGTAAAGAATAGTCTTAGCCGGCAGAGTGGCTAATGTCTTTAGCGCATCCCAAATATGCGCGCGCCGGTCAGGTGGCGCAGCCGTAGAATCAGGGTTTGGCGTCATAAGGAGCCGTCTCGCTATGTGTTTAAGAAACAGTGGCAGCAAACCTGAAAGAACATTTTGTTAGATGAAATCCTGCCCGGCGCCTCATATACGGGGCCATTTCCACCACCGCGCCAGCGCCAGCAGAGCGACAGCTGCCACAGCGACGCGGGGCCACACCCAGGCCAGGTCGCCAGGCCCGCCGGGCCCGGTGACCAGGGCGGTACGGTGGATGTGGATGAGGCGATACTGGGCGACAGCCGCGGCTAATTCGGCGTCGCTCATGCGGATGGGGTTAATGCCGGCAGCATACGCCGCAAACCCACTGCCAATCAACACCTGCCGCAGCAGCGCCAGGGCATTGGGGGCGCTGTCCGTGACATCGGCGGCTATGCCGGCCCACCTGCTGTTGGACAGCCGGCTGCCAGGCAGCCACACTTCCACCTGGGGGTTGGCGCGCAAGTTGCGATACCAATCGGAACCGCGGCCAAAGCCGGCGGTGCAATACAACTCGCCATCCACAATGGCGTAATTGACCGGCGTGCGCCGCAGTTGCCCGGTTTTGCGCCCAATGTGGTTGAGCACCATGATATAGCCGCCCCACCGCGTTTGATTCCCCCAACTGCCCAGACCCAACCGCCACAGCAGCAGCATAAACCGGTTGAACTGCTTAAAACCCAGACGTAACTGCTCTAACATTTCTGGCTGTATCCTCGCACTCATTTTACACACTCATAGGGGTGGAATTCAAACCCGCCTCTACCTATCTACCCCTCTGATCACTTCAATAATGGGTTCAACCACAATAGCTGATTTCACTGAATTAGCAACCAGACTGTACTTTTGCGCCGATTGTAGCGCCTTGTGGATACGGGCATTGACGATCTCTGGTCTGTCGCCGTTGGCGGCCACGCGGATGTGCGGCCACAACTTCACCTCAGTAAAGATTTCAGTGCGGTCCAACTCGATCCGTTTGGTGCCTTCGGCGCGGCATTCGTAATTTTGTAGGTCTACCTTAAAGCGTTTGGCGGCCCAGATGAACATCATCATGATGCAGGTATTGATAGCGGCGACGAAGGCATCTTCGGGCGTGAGTACGTCAGGATGTCCCTGGGCATCGGGTGGGGCGGAGAAAGGCATTTCCGGCCCATTGCCCATGACGATGTGGCCCCAATGCTCTCCTTGCCAGCGAACGGTGGTGTGGTAAACGGCCGTTTTACTCATGCCGCCGCCATTTCCCCACAAAACAGGGCATATTCGCGCGCCAGCATCTCCCGGTAGGCAGCCTCTGCTTCCGCCGGAATAGGGTTGTAGATTTTCACTTGTTCCAGCAGGGCCGTGATAGTTTCCGGCGCCGGCTGTTTCCCCATTTGCTGGAACTGGTCAAAGAGCGCCGGCAAAGCAATAAGCGCCACGGCTTCCCCGTCCATCTGCACAGTTTGCACCGGGATGCCGGAACCGCAGGAGCAGGCGGCGACTTTGGGCTGTTGCACGGTCAGGCTGATAGGTTCCCCTTCAATGAAACGCCCTTCGCGGCGGCTCCACTTTTTATCCAGCAGGGTATCTACCAGCGTGGCGACGCGGCGGGCTGTTTCCGTCACGGCCTGTTGGCCGGCGTCATTCAAACGACGCCGGCCCGCTATCTGACCAATCCCACATTCTGCCACCACGTCTGTCACTACTACGCTGGCTGCCGGTTTGCCGGAGTGCTGTTCGGTGGCGCGGGCGGCGCAGCGCAGGGCGCAGCCATCTACGGCAATGGTCGGGTAAAAGCGGGCAAAAGCGCGATCCCCTTCGCCCCCGGCCAGGAAGAGCGGCAGGCAGATGGTGACGGTGTCATCGGGGCGCAGTTCTTCCAGCACGCTTAACGCGGCCAGGCGGGTCACGGTGCCTTCCGCCAGTTCTTCGCCGGAGCAGGCAACAATGCCTGCTTTCTTTTGCGGTAACTCAGGCATTTTCGCCCTCCTTTGGAGGACATCCTTTAGGGGGTAGGCTGGCAGCCTGTCCGGCGGCATCCACAACGGCGGCTACTTCTTCCGCCAGGGCATGGGCTAACTGCAAACCACCTTCATTCAAAACGGCAATGCCTTGCGGTTTGAACTGGCGGTAGCGGCGATACACATCCAGCACGGCGAAATCCTGGACGACCGTGCCGCCGCTTTGCTGCACCATTTTAGTCGCGCAGGCCAGTTTGCAGCCGTCAATGGTGATGGCCGGGTTAGCGGCTATGGCGGCGCAGGCGTTCTCTTCGCCCAGCACCAACAGGGACAGCGCCACCAACTGCGACGTGTCCGGGCGCATCTCTTCGATGACCTCGTAGGCGGCTTCGCGGCTGACCGTGCCGTAGGTTTTGCCAATGCCGCTGCATGGCACAATAACGACCTTCTGTACGCTCATAACTAGCCTACCTCTGCTGCCGCTTCGCCTTTCATTTGCTGGAAATAGGCGGCAGGCGTCAGCAGTCGCGCCTGATCGGCGGTCCAATCGCTGGCCTCAATCACTACCAGCCAGCCCCGATCATACGGGTCCTGATTGATAATTTCGGCTTCCCATTCCAGAGCCGGATTGATGGCCACAATAGTTCCCGACAGCGGGCTGGTCAGGGCAATGTTGACTTTGATCGTTTCGATGGCCGCAAATTCGGCGTCCGCCGTCACCGCGGCGCCAACCGCGCCCGCTTCGGCAAAGGCCATGTCTCCGCTGCGCTGCTGCAAGAAATCTGACAGGCCCACTGTCACGCGGTTACCATCCGCTTTGGCCCACAGGCCTTCCGTGCTGTAAAGGCGGTCGGTGGCTACCTTAAAAGTGAACTTGCTCAAGGTGAATTGTAGATATTCTGCCACAATGGATTCCTGTGAAAATAACGGTCACTGGTTGATGTGGGGCAAACGGTCAGGATAGTTTGCCCACGCAGTTCCAATCCTAAAACTACTTCAATGCGCATTGAATTTTAAGATATTCAGCCGCAGGTTGTCAGTGACAAACGTCACCCAAACGCTGGCTATGTCTTGCGTAGGTCAATTCGCTGATGATGGTTATGTTAAATTGCCGTCGGAGCAGCAGGGTGGGGGGATCCCTCTTTCACGCAGCCGGTCATATGGCCTGACGTCCCATTCCACATGTTTTTGCCAGACTGCCGGCACAAAGGCCGTGGTGACTTCGTTTGCACAGGACTGTAAACAGTCCGGTGGTGTGAGCCTGTTATAAGCGTTCTGACCGGCAGCCCCGGCACGCTTTTCAAGGGGCAGCCCCTCTTCCGCTCTAATAAATATACGTCGTATAATAATAATTATACGACGTATACATTCTGCACAACTATCACACCCCCAATACCAGCACTTTGTTACCAGTTTGTTACTGCCCTATCACCCACAGTATGTTACCTTTAAGCGTTGCACTCGTTTTTGAGTTGGTTGAACCATGCCAGGATGGATGTGCTGATACATGAAAATCTGTAGCGCAACCTGTTAATGTGCGTGGACAAACAAACAGTTTGCCCACTATTTCAGAGGAGTTCCCCATGCGCGGGGCGCACCACGAGGAATGAAAATTTTTTGACACGAATTCCACGAATGGCACGAATTTTCTGACCACTGACCACTGTTCACTGACCACTATTTTCGAAGGAGATCACTTTATGAGTTCGCACTTGGAAGCAGAGAAAATAGCTCCCAAAAACGTGAAACAACCGCTGCCGGCCCCCGCCAGCCTTGGTCGGCGCCTCTGGGAACGAGTCGCCTGGCGCAAAGTAGGCATCTTTGTGATCAGCCTGTTCCTGTTCATTCTGGCGATCACGTTGATGAAAGAAGGAGCGCGCGACCTGGGGCCGCTGGTACGGGATCGGTTTGCGGTCAGCAATCCGGCTAACAGTCTGGGCTTTGGCTGGCTTTTTGCCTATGTGGTTATGAGTGGTTCCCCGGTAGCGGCGGCAGCGTTGACTTTTTTTGATGCCGGCATTCTCACCCCACTCGGAACCTTCACCATGATCACCGGCAGCCGCCTCGGCGCCAGCTTCATTGTCCTCTTCATTGGCTTCATTTACGTCCTGCGCGGGCGGAACCGGGCCAACAGCCTGGGCATGGGCTTACTCTCCCTCATTGTAACCGGGACGACATACCTTGCCGGCATGGTCATTGGCATCTTCCTTCTCAATAGCAACGTCCTCAGCTCCTTCCAACTCCAATCTGGCGCACTCCTAAACTCCATCACCGACCGCATCTTTGATCCCCTCACGGCCCTCTTCCTCAGCTTTTTGCCCCGCTGGTCCCTCTTTCTCGTCGGCCTGGGCATTATCATGCTCAGCTTCAGCCTCTTCGACAAATGCCTGCCCAATATGGCGATCAAAGACAGCCAGGTCGGGCGTGTGTCTCGCCTTATCTATCGCCCCTGGGTCATGTTTCTGCTCGGTTCCCTGGTCACCCTCATCTCCATGTCCGTCAGCGTCTCCCTCAGCATCCTGGTGCCGCTCAGCCAGCGCGGTTTCGTCCGCCGCGAAAATGTCATCCCCTACATCATGGGAGCCAACATCACCACTTTCATTGATACCTTGTTGGCGGCAGTCTTGCTTAAAAACCCGCCCGCCTTTACCATTGTTTTGGCAGAGATGTTAAGCATCACCATCATTTCCATCCTCATTTTGGCCCTTATCTACCACCGCTACGAGCGAGCTATGCTCCACCTCGTTAGCTGGATCACCGACAACAACCGGCACCTGGCCTTATTTATGTGCGCTATCCTCATCGTTCCCCTTATCCTGCTGTTCCTGTAAAACTATCGGGGAAAATGATTTACGGCAAAAAGGATTTACGGCCAAGACGCCCGGGAAAAGAACCCCTTTGCGCTCTTGGCGTCTTCGCGGTGAAAAGGAAAAAGGAAGCAAGACAATGCGTATCTTAGTGGCAACTGGCGGCGCGGCTCATTCGGATACCGCTGTGCGTTTGGGGGCGCACATTGCCGCCATCACCGGCAGCCCCCTCCCCACCCTGCTGACTGTTATCCGCCGTGAAAGCGATCGGGTTCAGGGGCAAACTATCCTGGCTCTGGCCCAGGCGCTCCTGGCTCTTAGCGCATCCGGCGAAGCACACGCACCTTCCCCTCCGACAGTGCTGCGCCTGGGCTCCCCCAGCGAAGAAATCGTCGCCGAAGCCAAAGAAGGCGCCTATGATCTGCTGCTGATTGGCGAAAGGCCAGGACACCGGTTGATCAAACGCCTGGTTGGCCCTACCGCCGGGCGCATCGTCTCCCACCTGCCCTGCCCCGTGCTGATCGCTCGCCACGACAGCATTCCATTACACCGCTTTTTGCTGTGTGAGGGCTGGCGCGATCCCTTGCTGCTCAACAGGCTGGTGACACAGTTAGCGCCGCTGATGCAGACGGCCTCCGAACTCACCCTGCTGCACGTCATGTCGCAAATGGTGGCCGCTCCCGGCGTTCCTGGTTGGGAACTGCGCGCCGACGCGGCGGAACTGATGGAAAAGCACACCCGCGAAGGGACGCTGCTGCAGCAAGACCTGGCGGCCCTGCAAGGGCTGGTACCACACATTCAGCCAAAGGTGCGGCATGGCCTGGTGGTGGATGAAATTCTGGCGGAGGCCAGCAGCGGCCGCTATGACCTGATTGTCATTGGCGCACACCAGGGGGGCGTAGGCTGGGAGCGGCTGCTGCTGGACGACGTCGCCCACCAGATTATGTCTCAGGCAGATCGTTCGGTGCTGGTGGTCTGAGCCAGGAACGCCATGGCCGGCCCCACCGTGTTCAGCAAGGCGTGGCCTGCCCCGGGCAGAATAGTCACCGTTAGCTGCGGTAGATGCTGTCGCAGACGAGCGGCAATCCCATTCAGATCGCGTAAGGCGTCCTGGCTGCCGCCTAGCAGCAGCGTGGGCATCGTCAGCTGCGCCAGTTCGGCATCGGTGAACAGCGGCAGCACACCCAACCGCGACTTGAAGCCGCTTATGACCACGGTGAAAATCTCCTCCACGCCCGCCGGGACAGGCTGACTGCCATAAAGGAGGCGTATCATGCGACGCGCCCCCCACTGCCCTAACAACGAGAGGGCCACGGCGCGGAAAATGAACGACGGGCGATCAGCCGTTACCCCGCCTGGGCACATCAGCACCAACTGCGTCACTCGCTGCGGTTGGGCCACAGCAAATTTCAGGATGGCCCAGCCGCCCTGGGAAATGCCCACCAGCACAGCCTGATCCACACCCAAACCATCCAATACATCCATTAACCATTCCGCATAAGCGGCAGAATCCCAGGGAGGACGATTCGGGGCGCTCTTGCCCGCCTCCCCCAGCAAGTCCACGGCATAGACGCGGTAGCGGCTGGCATATGCCGGCACGTCGCCCAGCCAGATAGCCGAATTGCTGCCCGCGCCATGCAGTAAAAACAACGGCGGCGCGCCCAGGGAGCCGCTGGCAATGACAAAGGTGTCGCCGTGGCGCGTCGGTACATACCGGGTTTCGCAGGCCACCGGCCAGCGAGCCAGCGCCGCCTCGTAAAGATTCATGACAGCCTGCTCCGCCGCAGGCGACTTATAGAGTGGGCTGTTGTTCATTCTACTCTCTCCCTTGAGGTCATCTGACCTAGCTCCTGGCGCATACTACGCACCCAGGCCAGCTGCGTCTCATAAAAGGAAATCCAGTTCTGGTTGATCCTTTGCCACAGGTAGACTTCGCGCGGCGTACGCTGCGGCGCGTCTTGCTGACGCGCCGCGTCCTGCTGGCGCGGTGCGACTTGGCGGCGCTGCGCCTGTTCACGCAGCATCCGCGCATGCACGTCCATTTCCGCCTCATAATTTGCCAGAAGAGTATCCAGCTCATCAGCGGACAGTTGATCCGCCCAGGCTAACTGCACCAGGAAAGTGTTCCGCAGCAGCGGCGGTTCGGGGGTGGACATCACCCACTGTCGCAGCGCTGCCCGCCCTGCCCCGGTGATGCTGTACTCTTTGCGTGCCGGCAGGCTCTCCTGGGATTGCACTTCGCGTGTAACCAGACCTTCCTGGTGCATTTCCACCAGGGCGCGATAAATCTGGTTACTGTTGCCCGACCAGTGCATAACCGACGACTCGGCAAACAGTTTCTTCAAGTCATACCCGCTCAAGGGTTTCCAACTCAAGAAGCCAAGAATGGCATGTTGGATTGACATACGGCCTCCATCAAAACGAAAAGAGTTATATTACTGCTTTAGTAATATAGGTTACTAGTAACATATATTACTGGCAAACTATTCGTTTGTCAAGTGGGGTAAGAAACTGATTGGGAAAATTCGTAGGGGGTTGGGAATGAATCAGGTAATAGAAAGGGTGTATGCAATACGCCCTGTTGTGAGGTATTACCCAATTATTTTCTTGAACAGCAACAGGAGGAGGAAATTAGCGCTGGGGAGTCGGTGGAAACAACCACCCGCACGGTTATGAAAATTAAACAAAATTTGACAATAAACGATAAAATACAATAAACTGTACTAAAGTACTACCCTCCCCTTCTTCCAATCACCGGTTAAAATGATTATAATTTTAATTGGCTCCCCCCAGGGGTGGAGATACTGCCAACGCCCGTTGGCAGGCCACCCCGCTTATGGCTCCCTGGAGGCTTTCCCCACTGCGCCCGTAGTGAGGAAAGCCTCAATTTTTTTCAGGGAACGCCATGGCAGCAGTTCAACTTCTCGCAAAAGTCGAACTGCTTCAATGCACCAATCCGAATCTGGCAAACTACGAAGAGAAGGCTGCTTGCAGCCAGACGGTGAATGTAGAACCTTCGCCTGGCCGGCTGTCCACCACAATCCGCCCTCCCAGCTTCCGTACAATCTCGTCGCAAATGGTTAACCCCAGGCCGGCGCCGGGAATGGTGTAGTTGGCCGCAGCTTCGCCGCGGTAAAATCGCTCAAAAACATGCGGCAGGTCTGCCATAGAAATGCCCGGCCCGGTGTCGCTGACACTGATGGTCACCCAGTTCTGATCTTCTTGCTGTGGGGCGGCCAACTGTGCCGCAGCGGCGAGCGTCACCTGGCCGCCGGCAGGCGAATACTCCAGGGCGTTATCTATCAGTTGCGCCAGAAGCTGCGGCAGCAGGGCCGGTTCGCCCAGCACCAACAGGCGCTGCGGTCGGGGCGGAATCTGGTAGGAAATACGGATATGACGCTCGGCAGCCAGATCGGTGTAGACCATTGCCAGGTCGGCCACCAGCAGACCCACGTCAATGGGGGTCAATGAGACGGGCGCGGTATCCGCCGTAACACGGGATAAATCCAGAAACCCCTTAATGAGCTTGCGCAGGCGAACGGCCGTCTGGTGCAGCACTTCCAGGTAAGCCTGCTGCTTTTCGGGCCGTCCCCGCTCTAATAAATCCAGATAGATTTGCAGATTGGTCAGCGGCGTTTGCATCTCATGACCGATTTGCGAAACGAACGCCTCACGCAAGCGGGCCAACTCCTTAATCTGGCTGACGTCGCGCTGTACGCCCACAAAACCAACCAGTTCGCCGGCGGCAGTGTGCAGCGGATTGAGCATCAGATTGGCGTGGTACAGGCTGCCATCCTGGCGCTGGTTAATCACTTCTCCCTGCCACGACTGGCCCTGGCGCAGCCGCGCTTCTAATTCGGCGCGAACGGCTGCCGGGGTGTGCGAATGCCACAGTTTGCCGGGCTGGCCCACCAGCTCTGCTGGCCGGTAACCGGTGATGCGCTGCGCGGCCGGGTTGGCATAGCGAATGGTGTTTTGCGCATCGGTAAAATAGATGGCTTCGCCAGCGGCGTCGAGGATGGCCTGCAGGCGGTTGCGCTCCTCCTCCAGTTCGACGGTCCGCCGGCTGACGCGCTGCTCCAGTTCCTGGGCGTATGAATGCACCTGCGTGTGCAAACGGGCGTTCTGGATGGCCACGGCAGCCTGGGCGGCCAGCAAGGTCAAGATGCGCTTCTCTGATTCGGAGAAGAAGTGTGCCCCGGGATAGGAAACGGTTAGCACGCCCACAATCTGCGTTTCAATTTGCAGCGGCAGTCCGGCTAAGGCGTAATGGGGCAGGTCTGGCTGTGACTCTGCCCAGGGAGGATACTGGTGGTTGTCTTCAATGAAGGTGGGCGCGCCTGTTTGGGCAATCAGGTCGGCAAAGTAGCGTTGGTAGGGGGAGTTCTCTGGCGTCTGCCGCAGCATGGCCGCCGGGCGGGTTAGCTCAAAGGTCAGCAGCCCGTTGTCATAGAGGGAAATGCCGGCAACCGTCGCCGCCACCAGGTCCAACAAGGCCTGTAAGATAGCATTCAACACCCGCTGCAAGTCGAGCGAGGCGGTCAGACTCAGGCTGGCGCGCTGCACCGCTTCGATCTCCTGCCGGCGGCGGCGTTCCGCTGACAAAATGCGCGCCAGGTCAATGCGCGTGGCCACCAGATTGGCGACAATGCGCATCAGGTCTTGTTCTTCCTGACTGAACTGGCGGGGAACCGGGATACTGACATAACAGATACAGCCGATCACCTCATTGCGCACATTGAGCGGCGTCAACGCCAGGGAGCGAACCAGCCAACGAGACAGCAGCGACCGCAAATCATCCAGCAGCGACTCCTTTTCCGTGTCGGTCACCACCAGCACTTGCCCGGCTTCCAGATGCTGTATCACGGCCACCTGCGCCACCGAAATCCCTAACTCAATCGTTTTGCCTTCAGGCAGTGGGGGATAGGTGGCCACAATGCGAATATCCTGGCTGCGTTCGTCAAAGAGAGCCACGCCAATCTCTACGCCTTCAATCACCTGCGCCACACCATCCACAGCGCTTTGCAGCACATCCTCCAGTTCCAGGCGCAGATTCATGGTCATGGAAAGCTGGTTAATCAAGGCCAGGCGGCGGCTGCGCTGGCGCGTTTCGTCAAAGAGCCGGGCATTGCGCAAGGCCACGGCCACATGGTCGGCAAACGCTTGCAGACGTTCGGCATAGGCCAGGGTGAAAAAGTGTGGTTCATCACTGAGCAGGTGGAGGAAGCCAAGGGTCTGCTGCTGAGCACAAATGGGCGCCCCGGCGTAGGAGCGCACCCATTCCAGTCCGGGACGTTTACGCCACATGGTGTGGCCTTCGGTGGCGGCAATCAGCAGCGGTCGCTGCGTAGTGTTCATGTAAGCCAGCACGCGCGACTGGTCAATCTCCATGCGCAACTGCAGCACCAGGTGGGCGTCGGGGAAACTGGTAAATTCGCCGGCGGTGCGCACAACGCGGCCTATGCCGGCATCTGCCAGCATAATCGCCGCCCCCGTATGCGGAACGACTCGCCCCACATTGGCCAGGATACGGTCAAGAATGTCGTCCAGTTCCAGCGTGCTGTTCAAAACCGCTGCCGTATCCCGCATGGCGGCCATGAGCGCCTGCTGCTCCCGTTCGGCTATTTCGGCCAGTTTCCGTTCGGAGACATCTACAAAGGCCACCTGCACGGCCGGCCGGGCGCGGTAGTTGATACGCCGCATATGCACTTCCACCCAGCCTATGGCGTCGTCCGGGCGCAAGATGCGCAGCTCCATGCGCGTGGGCACAACCTCCCCCAACAGATGACCTTGCAGATATGCCTGCACTGCCTCGCGGTCTGCTGGGTGGACACGCTCCATAAACGCGCCGGTGGGCATAGCCAGCAGTTGCGCCACGCTGTAGCCGCTCAACTGCGTGGTTTGCTCATTGGCAAAAACGACGCGGGCGTCCTGGATAATGACCAACCCTTGTAAGGAGTTTTCGACCAGGGTGTGATACGCTTCCTGGGCCTGTACCCGCTCAGTAATATCACGGGCGATGAATTGGAGCGCGGTTTTGCCGGCATACGGAATAGCGCTGGCCGTCACTTCCACCTGTTTGGTTATTCCATCCAGCGTCAGCAGAGTCACCTGCGTCAGCGGCATCTTGCCCGTGTCCCAGGCAGCTTGCAGCCGCCGGCGTATCCTCTCGGGATCTTCAGCCGGGGCCAACTCACTTAGCGTCTTTCCCACCAGCGATTCGGGGGCCGCTGCGCCCAACAAAGTCGCCGCCGCCGCATTGGCAAACTGCAGCTTCCGATCTACCACCACCGCAATAGGATCAGGCGACAGTTCCACCAGGCGGCGATAGCGGGCCTCGCTGTCGCGTAGCGCCTGCTCCACCTGCTTCCGTTCCGTCAGATCGGTGAGGATGGCGAAAGTGCCGGCAAAGACGCCATTCTGAGAGCGGGGCACGCCCGTAACCAGGGTATGAACGATGGAACCATCCGGGCGCAGCAGCCGCGTTTCATAGGTGGACGTGTTGCCTTGCATCCGCTGGCGGTACACGTTTTGCAGCATGTCCAGATCGTCAGGCAGCGTGACATCAAATGGCGTCATCCCCCGCAGTTGCTCCAGCGACATGCCCACCATGCGCAAATAGGCCGGATTGGCGTACTCAAACCGGTTATGGGCGTCCAGAATGGTCACGCCCTGACCCAGCGCCTCCAGCACTTGCCAGGCAAAATCATCAGCCAGTGGATAGGTGACTTCGTCCACTATCAGTCCTGTTGAATAATGATTTCTTTTACTACCTCTTCCGGCCGTGTGCCATTTACTTCCGGTACTTCCTGGGACACGGCCCCGTTTAAGGAGGTGGATAGACCTTTCGTTTGCGTTAGCCGTCGCCGCATTTCGCGCAGTTGCATCCTGGCGCGCCGGCCGTTGTCGGGCAGAGATGACTGCATGCTCAAGGCCAGTTTCAGCCAGGTTGTCGCTTCTTCGTAGGCTTGCTTCTGGATAAGCAT
Source organism: uncultured Ardenticatenaceae bacterium (assembly GCA_964507675.1). Lineage (GTDB taxonomy): Bacteria > Chloroflexota > Anaerolineae > Promineifilales > Promineifilaceae > JAGVTM01. Next base: position 12,155 of record CAZDSN010000040.1, read on the forward strand.
CCCGCCCAGGTTCGCTGCCGCCAGCGCGTCTTTGGGGTTATCGCGCAAGCGGTCGCGCAGCCGTTGCTCGCGGATGAGCAATTTTTCGTCATCATCGGCCAGCGCAACTCCCAGGTCAAAGATAATATCTTTCAGCCCTTCTTCGTAAAAGTTTTCCGCTCGATGACGAATAGCGCAGTGCGTGCGCGGCACCAGCATGTCCAGTTCACGCACCACGCGCAGGTGGACGTGTGTCGTCTTAAGCATTTGTTCCGGATGTACCGCCACTTTCTCGCCTGTGTCCACGACGACGTTTAACATCTGCACCTCCTCGCCAGCGTGCAGCGATTCCACTAACACAGGCTGGGTGGAACGGTTCTCAATCATCAGAATGCCATCTTGCAGGGTGGCTTCAATGTCGGAGACCAGCGCCACCCCTTCGGCGCCAATGGACATGGTTTCTTTGTTGGGGAAGAAAACGTCCAAAATCTCCAGGAAGTCGGCGGAATAGTTCTTGAAAATCCCCACGTGTTCGTGTACCTGACCATCCTCTACGATTTCAATGACGACTTTGCGACCAATAAACCGTTCCAGCAAGGGATCGTAGGCGCCGCCAACGTGTCCAATAATATTACTGCCCAGTTTTTTCAGGTAGCTTTCGCCGGTGTCGGAGATGTAGCGGCGAGCGGGCTGGCGCACGCGACCAATGACCAGACTAAGCACTTCGTTGAGGGCTTCGGTCGCGGTGCGGATCAGGTTTTTCAGTTGGCGCAGGAGGAGCCGTGATGGGCCTGGATGGAAGGAACGTTGGATGTCTTTTTCCCGCTGCTTTTTTCCTTCCCCGGTAAGCATGTCGGCATAGCGGTAAATGGCCTGGATGCCGGCATATTCCTCCGCATACAGCACGTAACTGGACTCCAGGTGGGCTTCGTCTTGCACGGCCCCGCGATAGACCAATTCCAGACCATTGGGGGCCAACTGCAAAACGCCCCAGACAATCTTATTGTTCTTGAATTCCAGCGTCACGTGGAAATCTTCAAAGTCAGACAGGCACGAGTCTTTGCGCCGCGTGTGCATCCACCCGCCCGCCATTGTCACCAGAAAGATGAGAAGGATCGTTATCAGGAAAGAAAAATCAAACATGCCGGCACTCACAAAACTTGAGAAACGGGCGCACAAATTCCAACGAAGCCTTATCGCCAGACAATTAGCGAAAGCGCCCGCCAGGGATTAGGACGGCGCAGGCGTGCTGCCCGTCACCGAAAATATTCTTCTGAACCTGTGACTATAAGTAAAAGCAAACTGAGCGCGCGTATTGAATATGGGGAGCCTGATAAATGACGTTTGCGCAACTGGAAAGTCGCCGGCATTTGCGGTGACTAACGGGTACAGGTGAGAGATAACAGGAGAAACCGGGTTTTTCTAAAAAACCCGGTTTCTAAGACAAACTATAATTTCCCCAACAACTTGAGGAACAGGGCCACGATACCGCTGATAAGCAGCAGTTCTATCACAAATGCGCCAATAGCAATGGCTCGCCGCCGGCGCAGCAGCCCTTTTCGTTCAGCAGCATCATTTGAGCGGGGGAACGGCTGGGCGGGGACGGGCACACCCAGGAAGCGGCACAACGGTTCCCACCCTTCTTTGACGTCATAGACCAGCAGGCGGTCTGCCGGCACAACCCGTTTTACCTCCGCCACATTGTCCGCAAAAACTTGCAGCGCATACGCCCGATCCAGGAACCGTCCCTGGAACACCCCCTGCCACACCACCTGGTCCAGCACCTGAAACATCAGGCGCACCGGCGGCAGCAGCCATAACGTCCAGCGGGGCACCCCCTCGCTCTCCGTGTGGATCGTATTCATCATGCTGTCGTACCAGCGCTCCGGGTCGCGCACGCTGAGGATAACTTTGGCCTCCGGGTAAGCGGCCATCAGTTCTTTGTAAAAATAGGCCCCCGGCCAGTCTAAAATCGCCTGGTAGCCGTTAAAGATTTTGTCCCAGGTAACGGGTTTGCCGGCATACGCCTCCAGCCATACCCGTGAATGGAAAGGGTGCGCAATCATTTCGCGCATGTGGTAGCATTTCGTAAAGCCCAGGTCTTCCAGGGCCATTTTCAGCGAAGTTGTTCCTGTCCGGCCAAAGCCGGCGCCAATCACCCGCAGCATCGTAACTCCTTCAAAAACAGTTTCACGCAGAGACGCGGAGGGCGCAGAGATGTAAGACAAACTGTTTGGACATTGAGAAAATAA
>CAZDSN010000041.1:0-13661 GCA_964507675.1 uncultured Ardenticatenaceae bacterium
ATGGGGTGATTCTTGCCTGACACAAGAATTGTACCGCGCTTAGCGAGGCTCTCAATCACTTATCCACGCTATTCTGTGGTGTTACCCCGGTTGGGCAGCCCGCGTCACAATTGGTTATTATTCTGCTACCCAATCCGCGATTTTTTCTTGACTGAAACATCGGGTAAAACTTTCGAAAATAGATTCACGCGGAGACGCGGAGGACGCGGAGAAAAAACGTAGGATAGGCTTCCAGCCTGTCCACGCCTACAATTTTCATCCATCCCTTCGGCAAGCTCAGGGCAGGCTGTGGTGCGCCGCCGCTCATGAGGAACTCCTTGGACATTGAGAAAATAATCTGGTAATCCCGCCCCCATTGCCAGGGCAGGGGGTTGGGGGATGGGGATCTCTGCTCCGTTGACCGAATTAATTTCTTAAGCCTCAACAAGACTTCTATACTCTTTCGTGTAGTCCCATTACCCGTAATCGCGGCGGAAGTAGATGGGCGGCGATTGCAGCGCGTTTTGCACGCGGGCGACATCTGCCGGCATGGCGGTTGCCGGCATTTCATCCGCGGCAAAGTACGCCGCCGTCGCCTTCGCGCCAGGGCGCGCCGTTCCTGTTTCCGCCGCTGCCGTGAAAGTAAGCATCATCTGATTGTCAGGGGTCAAGGTGCTGCCGGCAAAATCTACCAACCGCGCCTTTACCCCCGTCGCCGCCGCTGCCCGCGCTGCGGCATCCCACGGCGCTTCTCTGGCTTGTCGTTTGCCGGCAGGCAGCCGCCACTGATTGCGGCCATCCCGCAGCCACAATATCTCCCCCGCCTCATTCCGCACAATCAGGCGCGTCTCCACCGTCCAGCCGGGCGGTTTCTGGTAAACCGGTTCTCCCCGCCGCCGCCGCTGCCAGTCCAGGTAACGATACACAAACGGCAGCAGCAGCCCGCGCGTCAGCGTCATGCTCAACGAAGGGCGCTGCGTCCCCCAATAGGGACGGGCGTCGTCGTGCGTCAGGCCGCGCGCCAATCGCTGATAATGGCTGGGCGCAATCCGTCCTGGTGGCTGCGCCAGCGGGTAAAACCCCACTGCGGGCGTTTCGCGCGATGGTGTCAATTCTCCCCCGCGCCGCAGGCAGCGAAAGCCGAAAGAGAGATACTCGTGCTGCCAGAGGCGCAAATAATGGACCCCCACCAGGCGCACAGGCAGCACTTTTAATCCTGTCTCTTCTTCCACTTCCCGCGCCGCTGCCTCCGGCGGCATCTCCCCGGCATCCATCGCCCCCCCCGGCGGCGCCCACGTGCGCGAATCATCCCGCTGCACCATCAACACCTGCCCCCGCTCATTCACCACAATCCCATACACCCCCACCGTAAGCATTGTATCCTTCATCCTGCTTGCCAATTTTATAAATAAGTGACCGCTCAACGCGACGCACTTTTCAAAGCGTTGTGCGGTAACTACCAGATTGCACAAGTACGTTCCGTGAGCCGGCTAAAGCCTTGACTCCGGAGTGAACGCTTTAGCGGGTTCTGGAAAACGGAACAAATTTGCGCAACAATGTACTAAGTCTTTCTGGGATTTCATTACCTGGCCGGGAAGAGCGCAAAGAAAAACTGGAGACTCTTGACGGCAAATCCTTAAACCCGTTACTCCATCATGACTGCCGGCTGTTCCCAGCGGCGCTCATCAATGTACTCCAACGATTGGTGCCGGAAATACGTATCATACAGGTTCGCGTAATGACCGCCCTGACTCATCAGCGCCTGGTGGCTGCCTTGCTCAATCGTGCGGCCCTGGCTAAGGACAATGATACGGTCGGCAGCACGTACAGTGGAGAGGCGGTGGGCGATGATGATGGCTGTCGTTTGCTTCATAATCAGGTTGAGCGCTTCCTGGATTTGCGACTCGGTGAACGGGTCAATGGAGGCGGTGGCTTCGTCCAGAATGAAGATACGCGGGTTTTGCACCATCACCCGCACCAGGGCTACTAACTGCCGTTGGCCCATCGAGAGGCGGCTGCCGCGTTCCCCCACATGGCTGTTCAGGCCATCAGGCAGCGTTTCCAACCATTCGCCGCCGCCAATGCGGCGGGCCATAGCCGTGATTTCGGCGTCGTTGGCCTCGGGTCGCCCATAGCGGATATTGTCGGCAACAGTGCCATCGAAAAGGAACGGCACCTGGGACACAATACCCAACTGGCGGCGATATTGGTTCAGGTTGAATGTGCGGATGTCGTGGCCGTCAATGCAGATTTGTCCCTGCTGGAATTCGTAAAAACGGGCGATGAGTTTAATGATGCTGGATTTGCCCGCGCCGGTGTGTCCCACCAGGGCGACGCTTTCCCCTGGGGCAATCCTGAGCGAGAAATCGGGCAGCACGACTTCTTTGTTGCTGTATCGAAAATGGACGTGGTCAAACGTTATTTCCCCAGCCAGCCGCGGCACGGGCTGCGTCTTTGTCTGAATCACTGCCGGTTCAGCATCCATCAGGGCAAACACCCGCTCCACGGCGGATAATCCTGCCTGGAACTGGCTCCAGAAGGCAGACAGGTTGGTCACTGGAAACCAGAAGCGGTCCACTGTGGCCACAAACAGATACCAGGCGCTGATGGCGATAAGCCCGTTGACGGCGGTGAGGCCGCCAAAATAGACCAGCGCGGCAGTAGCCAGACCACCCAGAATGTTGAGGGTGGGGAAGATATTGGCCAGCACAAAGCCGCGACGGACGTTAATCTGGTACGCCTGTTTATTCACGATGGCGAAATCTTCGTAGATAGCCTGTTCCTGCCGGAAATTCTTGGCTACGCTGATGCCCGTCACCGCTTCTTGAATGGATTTATTCACCTCGGCCATGGCCCGCGATGCCTGGCGCGTGACGCGGCGGGCCAGGCGGCGAAACTGTAGGGCGACTGTGGCCACAATGGGGGCCATGACCAGGACGGCCAGAGTTAGACGCCATTCAATGCTGAACAGGACGACAATGAGAATGAGGGCCACGGCTACCTGATTGATGATGTCCATGGCCAGGACAATTACCTGCCCAAACTCCTCGGTATCGGTGGTGATACGGCTGACGACGCGCCCGGAACTAAACTCGTCGTAAAAGGAAAGGTCCTGGTTGGCGGCGGCGGTGAAAGCGTCGCTGCGCATAGCCAGGATGACATCGGAGATGGCTTCGGAGGTGAGGCGGCGGCGGAGCCAGTTGACCAGCCACGTCCCTACGCCCGTCACCGTAATCAGGGCGATTAGCCAGGGAATGAGGGTCTGGCTGCCTTTCTCGGCCACGGCATTGATGCCATTGGCAATAATCAGCGGGGGAGCTGTGCCAAAGGCGGCAGTGAAAAGGAGACAGATGCTGACGATGACGACCTTGCGCCGGTGGGGGCGAAAGTAGCGCAAAATCCGCTGCACCAGTTCTTTATCGCTGTATTGTCGGTCGTAGGCCTCGGCGTCGAGGCCGCGCATAACGGCTACCATAGTAACATCCAACAGATAACGGAAAACGGCAAACAGAAAGTACAGGTATGCCCGGCGAAGGGCAGGTGCGTTACAAGATTCGTTGACCAAGCAGGGAGGCGACCAGTTCCACTGCCAGTTCCGCTGTGCGGTTGCGGTTGTCCAGGATGGGGTTAATCTCTACCACGTCCATGGAAACGACGCGCCCGCTGTCTCCCAGGATTTCCATTAACAGGTGCGCTTCGCGGTAGCTAAGCCCGCCTGGGATGGGCGTGCCCACGCCAGGGGCTTCGTCTGGGTCGAGGCTGTCCATGTCCAGGCTGACGTGCAGGCGGGGCAGATGGCGCAGCCGGTCCAATGCCTGGCGAGCCACAGCAGCCATGCCGAGTTCGTCCAGGTGGCGCATGGTAAAGACGTGAATACCGCTGGCGGAGAGGCGCTTCCGTTCGGCGGGGTCCAGGTTGCGGATGCCGATTTGTACAATTTGGGCGGGGTGTAGTTTGCTGCCGGGGTAGCCCAGGTTTACCAGGGGTTCCGGCCCATCTCCCACCAGGGTGGCTACGGGCATCCCATGAATGTTGCCAGAAGGGGAGGATTCGGGGGTATTAAAGTCGCCGTGGGCGTCAATCCAGATCAGGCCGATGGGGCCGGCAGTGGCGGCGGCGGAAACCGTGCCAATGCTGATGCTGTGGTCGCCGCCGAGAAATACAGCAAACTCATTTTTCTCCAGGCAACTGCAGCCAATATCATAGATGGAGCGGCAGGCCGTGGTGACGGCTTTCAGCCGGCGGGCGCCGCCTTCGGCGATTTGTTCTTCGGGGTTGGGGACGGGGATGTTGCCGTGGTCGAGGACGGGAAGTCCTAAGTGGGCCAGGCGGGCTTGCAGGTTGGCGTAGCGCATGGCGCTGGGGCCCATATCCACGCCGCGTCGGTTTTGTCCCAGATCCATGGGGACGCCGACAATGCGAACGGTTTCAGGCAAGGTGCACCTCTAGAATAGAAAGATATTGATTTCGCTTGCCTGAGTATAATAGAAGTCAGGCTTTTGGCAAAAGCCTGACTTCTACTACAATACAGCCATGACGCAACTTGAGCCATGTCCAGATTGCCGCGCATTGCTGCCGGCAAGCGACGGGCCCACTCACCGGTATATTGGCGCTTCGGCGGCCTGTTGGGCGCTGTATACGGCGCTGCACAACGGCGGCGAACCGCCGCTGCTGCCCAGTGCGACCAACACATTGCTGGTGGACGCCTACGCAGCGCAGCATCCTGGCACGCCGTCGGCGCAGGCCATCCAATCGGTGGCTGTGCATCTGTTGGCGCTTTATGGCGTGCTGGAGCGGGGCATGGACCCGCAAAGGGCGTTGTGGATTCGCCAGCAGGCTTTAAGCGAACGCCGGCAGCCGAAGTTGCATCGTTTTGAGTGGCTGGCGCCGCCGGATTTTGCCGGCACTATCACCATTGCCGGCATCGTGCAGCAGCCTACTCCTGCTGCCCGCACTGCCTACGTCCGCCGGTATCTCGATTCTGTCTGGGGCGTCTGGTCTGCCGCTCACCGCAACACCGTTGCTGCCTGGTACGACCGCTTCATTCTGGGAAGATAAGGAACAGTGACAAATAGAACCATGGCTAAACCAGAAATCATGAGTCCTGCCGGCTATTGGCCGCAGTTGCGCGCAGCCATTGAGGCGGGTGCGGATGCCGTTTACTTTGGCCTGAAGCATTTCACGGCTCGCGCCAAAGTCGGCTTCACCCTCAGCGAACTGCCAGAGGTGATGCGCACGCTGCACCAGCGGGGCGTCAAGGGGTACATTACCTTTAACACCCTGGTGTTTGACCATGAATTGGGCGAGGCTGTGCAGGCTTTGGCGGACATTGCGGCGGCCGGCGCTGATGCCATTATTGTGCAGGACATTGCTGTGGCGCAACTGGCGCGCCAGATTGCGCCGGAACTGGCGATTCATGGCAGCACGCAGATGAGCATCACCAGCGCCGAAGGGATTGCCCTGGCGCAGCAGTTTGGCGTCAGCCGCGTGGTGTTGGCGCGCGAGCTTTCGTTAGACGAAATCCGCGTTATTCGCGGCCAAACCACGTGCGAACTGGAAATGTTTGTGCATGGGGCGTTGTGCGTTTCTTATTCGGGACAATGTTTTTCGTCAGAAGCCTGGGGGGGACGCAGCGCCAACCGCGGCCAATGCGCGCAGGCGTGCCGGCTGCCTTACGAAATGATTGTAGATGACCGGCTGCAGCCGTTGGGAGATGCGCGCTATTTGCTGTCTCCGGGTGATTTGTACGCTCTGCAGCAGATACCTGAAATTGTGCAACTGGGTGTGTCTGCCCTGAAAATTGAGGGGCGATATAAGGACGCGGATTATGTGGCGCTGACCACCCGCGCTTACCGCCAGGCTGTGGATGCGGCCTGGGCCGGACAGCCGCTGCCTGTGGATCCGCTAACCGGGTTGCAGTTGGCGCAGGTTTATTCGCGTGGCCTGGGCCCTCATTTCTTGACAGGCACAAATCACCAGACAGTCGTGCGCGGGCGTTCTCCCAATCACCGGGGGGTACAGATGGGGCGAGTCAGTCGCGTGCTGCGGGATCGGGTACGTATCACGCCTGACGCCGCCGCGGCTGCCGTGCCGTTGAAGGCAGGGGATGGCGTTGTTTTTGACGCGGCGGACTGGCGCAGCCCACAGGAACTGGAAGAAGGGGGGCGCATTTACGAGGTGGCGCCTCTTCCTGGCGGGCAGTTAGAACTGTCGTTTGGGAATGGGCAGATTGATTTTGGCCGCATTCACCCTGGCGATTGGGTGTGGCGCACGCACGACCCCGACCTGGAGAAAGTCGCTCGCTCCTATACTCAGGCAGCCGCGCCGCGGCATAAGCGTCCAGTATCTGTTCAGGTGCAGGCGCATGAAGGCGCGCCGCTGCGATTGGTGTGGACGTTAGATGAACAGCCGGATGTCGTGGTGAGCGTCCAATCGGCTGCGCCGCTGCCGGCAGCGCGCAGCCAGGAGTTGACTATCGCCTTTGCCCGCGATCAATTGGGGCGGCTGGGTAATACGCCTTACGAACTGGCCGATTTAGGTCTGGAAACGAGCGGGCAGCCTTTTGTCCCTGGTTCATTGTTGAACAGCCTGCGGCGGGAGGCTGTGACCCAACTACAGACGCGACAGGGCCAGCCCAAACCGATGATCCTGCGCGACCCGTTGGCCGTGTTAGATAACGCCCTGGCGCAAGCCGTGCCGTCATCCGTTGCGGCAACCCTGCCGCCACAACTTCATCTACTGGTGCGCAGGCCGGAACAATTGGCGGCAGCTATTGATTTTCATCCAGCCAGCATCACCCTGGATTACCTGGACCTGTATGGCCTGCGCCCGGCGGTGGCCCAGGTAGAGGCCAGCGGCATCACGGCGCGCGTGGCCAGCCCCCGCGTGCTGAAACCAGATGAGCAGCGGATCATTAACTTCTTGCTGCGGCTGGCGTGTCCGATTCTGGTGCGTTCTGCCGGGCTGCTGCAGGCGCTGCGGGAAACCGGCCACCCACCGCTAGTGGGGGATTTTAGTTTGAACGCTGCCAATGTTTTGGCCGCCGACACCTTCTTGAAGCTGGGTCTGCACCGCCTGACGCCCACGCATGACCTGAACGCAGCGCAGGTGGCCGCCCTGGCGGAACGGATTGGCGCGGCGCAGATCGAAGTTGTGGCCTACCAACATTTGCCCGTTTTTCATACAGAGCACTGTGTTTTTTGCCGTTTCCTGTCTACCGGGACGAGCTATCAAGATTGTGGCCAGCCGTGTGAGAAGCATAAAGTGGCCTTGCGGGACGTACAGGGACGCGCCCATCCGGTGATGGCGGACGTGGGCTGCCGCAACACCGTGTTTGGAGCGGAAGCGCAAACGGCCAGTCATCATCTACCGGAGTGGCTGGCTGCCGGAATTGGGCACTACCGGCTGGAGTTTGTACACGAGACAGCAGACCAGGTATGGCAGATAGCTCAGACATTTCAGCAGGCATTGGCCGGGCGATTGGCGGTTGGCGGATTGGTGAACCGGCTGCGGCAGGCAGCGCCGCAGGGAATTACAGAAGGCAGCTTATTTGTGCCGGACGATTATTTGCGTTTGCCGGTGCTGCAATAGAGGTTGGTGAGTTTGATACCGGCATTTTCCGCCTACCCCTCCCTCTTTATGATATACTGTGTATCGTAACGTGGTAATTATTGGGTTCTGAGAAAACCCGGTCTTGAGAGAAAAACTGATTTCTGGCAGAGCCCCCACCTTGATAGAATTAAAAACAACCTGAAGGCGTGAACGTTGCCGCTGCCGGCAGACGATACCCGCCATCATCTCGTAACAGATCGCTTCATGCCGTGATGGGCAATGAAGCGGAGGAATGAATCGTGACAAAAACAACACCTCCCCTCGTATCCGGCGCCTTGCCCGGCTTAGGGCATGCCCTGGAATTCCAAAGAAATCGCTCCGGTCTCGTTAAGCGTGGCTTTGCTGAGCATGGGGCGGTTTTTGCTATCAAATTGGCCAGCCAGCATGTGGCCATCGTCATTGGGCCGGAACACCAGAAAAAGTTCTTTATGGAGACAGATAAAGCTCTGAACATTCAGGAGCCTTACCGGTTTTTGCGCCCTATGTTTGGCGACGTATTATTCCTGGCATCGCCAGAGGATTACAAGTCGCAGCGCCCGCTGGTGCAAGAGCTGTTTAAGCGCGAAAAAATGCTGCATTACGTGGATGTGATGCAGGAAGAAGTGCAGAAATGGCTGGATGGGTTGGGCGAACAGGGAGAAATTGAGCTGGTTGGTGAAATCGTCCATCTGGTACAGGAAGTTGCCGGCAACTGTTTCCTCGGCCCTGAAGTGCACCAGCAGATTGGGCGCGAATTTTGGGATTTGTACGTGCATCTGAGCCGGTCGCTCGATCCCCTGCTGCCCCCTAACTGGCCGCTGCCCAAGTTTATCCGCCGCGATCGGGCGCGGGCGCGTATGTTGGAAATCTTGCGCCCCATTATTGCCGAGCGGCGGCAGCATGGCGACCAATATGATGACTTCTTGCAGGACCTGGTGAGCAAGAAACACGCCGATGGTCGCGAATATGAAGAAGAACTGATCGTCAACCTGCTGTTAGGGCTGATGTTTGCCGGGCATGAAACCACCGCCGGGCAGGCGGCCTGGACTATTATTCTGCTGCTGCAAAATCCCGACTATCTGGCGCTGGTGCAGCAGGAGATTGAGCGCGTGGCTCCCTACGGCGTGCATATTGATTCCCAACGGTTCCTCCAACTTGAACACATCAGTTGGGCTGTGCGCGAGGTCGAGCGGATGCGCCCATCCGCCGAGATGTTGATGCGCACGGTGCATGAAGATATCGAGTTTGGTGATTACATTGTGCCTAAGGGTTGGTTGGTACAGGTGGCGCAGGAAGTGGGGCATAATTTGCCAGCGATTTTCGACCACCCTGACCGTTATGACCCCTTGCGCTACGCCCCTGATCGGGCCGAAGATAAAAAAGATAGATTTGCGCTGTTTGGCTTCGGCGGCGGTACGCACAAATGCACGGGCATGAATTTCGCCAACAACGAAATGACGATCATTACGGCGCTGCTGTTTCAGCAGTTTGACGTGGAACTGGTGACGCCAAATCCAGGCATTGAACGCGGTCTGGGTGCCAGCCGCCCGCAAAAGACAATTATTCGCTATCAACGCAAAGCATTGGCTCTGGCCACGGATTGGAATGATGCCCAACTGGCAACTGCCTTACCCTGACGTTCCGTGAACCCGCTAAAGCCTTGACTCCGGAGTGGACGCTTTAGCGGGTTCTGGCTAAAGCCTTGACTCCGGAGTGGACGCTTTAGCGGGTTCTGTAGACGCTTTAGCGGGTTCTGGAAAGCGAAACAAATTTACGCAACAGTGTACTAAGCCAGGGTAGTCGCATTGACGAGGTGTCTTTATGAGCAGACAATGGCAGTCGTGGGTTGCTGTCGGGGTAGCGGCAGGCGTGGGGGGTTTGGCGCTGCGAGAGTATCAAGAGCAGAAAAAGGCAGCGTCGCTGCCTCCGTTTATCGCTCGCTATGGCCCCTGGGCCATCGTTACCGGCGCGGCTCGCGCCGAGGGAATGGGCTACGGCTTTGCCCGTCACCTGGCGGGCCGGCAAATCAATCTGGTTCTGGTTGATGTTCTGGCCGATGAATTGGAAGCCAGGGCCACCGAACTGCGCCGGAACTACCTGGTCAAAGTGAAACCGGTGGCTCTGGACCTGGGCCAACCAGATTTTATGCCGCGGCTGTTGGCGGAAACGGACGGGTTGGAGATTGGTTTGTTGGTCTGCAACCACATGTTCACCCCGCCGAACACGCCCCCCATTTTGGAAATGGACCTGGCCACGCACCACCGGATGTTGGACATTAATGCCCGCGCTTACACCACGTTGGTGCACACATACGGGCGGCAGATGGTGGCTAACCAACGTGGGGGTATCATTCTGGTGTCTTCGGGAGCAGGGCTGCGTGGCACGGCCTATACGGGCGCTTACTCCGCTAACAAGGCGTTTCAGTTTATGCTGGGCGAATCGTTGTGGTATGAGTTATTGGGAACAGGGGTGGATGTGGTGGTATTGGCGCCTGGCCTGACTCGCACACAAGGGGATGCGCTGGACAACTACCCCTCATTCATGCTGATGGATGTAGACCCGGTCATCACCGAGACGCTACACAACCTGGGGCGCAAGCATATGGTCATTCCTGGCCCGGTGAATAAACTGTTTGATTTCATGACAGGCCGGCTGATGAGCCGCCGGAAGGCGGTATTGACCACGGGTAACATGATGGCGAAGGGTTTGAAAAAATAGGCGACTGTTACGTCTCGTCCATTTGTAGTATTTGCAGGAGCATTTCGTACTCTTCGCAGCAGCCGTGACAAATATCCAGGTGGTGTTTTACCCGAGGCATCAACACCGTGGGGTCCTGGCCTTGCAGCACGCTTTCGGCGTACTGGTCAATCAGATCAAACACCTCATCGCAGCCACACTCCTCTGCCCCCGTTCTGGCGACCATTTCCGCCAATGCTTTTAGCCGGATGACTTCTGTATTTTCTGACGTTGGCGCAGGTGTTAGAGGAGTCCCCTCTGACTTAGGGTGGCGGGCTGCTTGCATAGCCATTTGTAGTTTGTGCAGCAAATTCCACATACGTTTTCTTCCCTCTTTCCAGACGGCGTCAGCAGACAGGTTCTTACTGCCGTCAGGAAAAAGCAGCCAGCACTTCTTCGGGAGATAGATTCTCTTCTTCCATCGCCCGTTTGAGACGAAGGCGGGCATCAAACATGAGCTTGTAGAGGGCATTGCGGTTGCTGTCCATCTCTTCAGCCACCACTTCCACTGGTTTCCCGTGAATTAACAGACTGGTCATGGCTTCTTGTTGGCGCTCGGTCAGCTCCTCGCGTATCAGCCGGTACATGGTTTGCATCATCATTTGCTGGCTGGCGGACATTTCTGGATTGGGCCGGGGGTCTGCCAGGAAATCAGGCGTGAACACCGATTGATCATCACGGGTGGTAATGGCGTCCAGGGACAGATCGCGCCAGCGCTGGCGGCGCAGTTCTGTCAGGGCGACATGCACAGCTACCTTATTGGCCCAGGTCGTAAACTGGCTCTGGCCGCGAAACGTGTCCAGCTTTTCCAGAATCTTCAGTAAAGCATCCTGGGCGAAATCTTCCACGACTGTGTCCAGGTTGTCTCGAATGGGGCCGGACAGGGCGTACTGCAGCCCACGCACCAGCAGAGCGCGCAGGTCAGTCAAAGCCTCTTCGTAATCAGGGCCGCCGTTCAAGGCAGCCAGCCATGCTTCATTTGTCCGTTTGACCATGCGCTAATTCTATACCAGAGGGCGGCTATCTCGTAGAGTTTTGTACTCCTTCTGGTCACACCCTATAATTCACGTCATGCAGCATCACGTCTGGTTAGTTAATCGCCTGCCCTGGCCCACCGATTGGGCAGCCTTCTTTGGTCGTGAAGCGCCGTTGTTGGTGGAGATTGGTTTTGGCGGCGGCCATTTCCTGATAGACCTGGGGCAACGACGGCCCGACGCCAATCTGCTGGGTATTGAAATCTCTAACCCGTCGCTGCGGCGAGCGCAGGATAAATTGAACAAACGTGGCATGACCAACGTGCGCCTGTTGTATGGGGATGCGCGGGCCTTATTCTGGTTGCTGTGCCCGCTGGCGTCGGTGCAGGAGGTGTACATCAATTTTCCCGACCCCTGGCCCAGACCTTCGCACCAGCGCCGCCGTCTGGTCAGTGATGCTTTTTTGCAGTTGTTGGCCACGCGGATGCCGGCACAGGGTCGCCTGGAAATTGCCACCGATCACGCCGACTATCAGACCTGGATCAACGATCATATGGCCCGCACGCCTTATTTTGACAGCGTTACCGGCGGGCTGTTTGTGACGGAGGATGAGGAGCGCCCGCGCACCAAATATGAACGACGGGCGTTGGATGCCGGCATTTCCTGTCACTACTACAAATACCAGCGTAATCACACCCCGGCCCCCAACAATTTTCCCATCATTCTGGAGCTATCCATGCCCAACGCTATTGTGTCCACTCCCTTAACCCTGTCCCAGATTCGAGAGCGTTTTACGCCAGGAACGGCGGCGCTGGCGGGCGTCAACGTCCGCCTGATTGACGCCTTCATGGGAACGCGCCATCCGGCGCTGTTGGTGGAAGCGTATATCAGTGAAACGCCGCTGGACCAGCGGGTGGGGCTGGTGCTGCACCAGCGCGCCCCTGGCGAAATCCTGGTGACGCTGCATGAGATTGGTTTTCCCCGGACTACTGCCGGCATTCACGCCGCGGTACGCTATCTGGCCCAATGGGTTGCCAGCTTACACCCCGACAGCGCCATCAAGCAGCACAATTTAGCCTGACGATAAGGAGTTTGTCTGTGACACCTTCTACGCTTACCCCCGACCTGGCCCAAACCATTTATCGCCACCTGACCGCGCGTCAGGCGGACATGACCGAATTCTTACGCCAGCTTGTTTGTCTGGAGACGCCCTCTTCTGTGCCGGCCAGCCACGCCCCTTTGCAGCAGCTCATGACCGCCGCCCTGCGGGAATTATCATTCCAGGTAGAATACATTCCAGGCCAGCAGACAGGCGGGCATCTGCTGGCAGCGCCGGCATCTGGCGCACCCCAGCCTCAACAACTCCTCATCGGTCACAGCGATACCGTATGGGACATTGGCACGTTAGCCGCCATGCCTTGTGTGATTGAAGATGGCAAAATGCGCGGCCCGGGCGTCTATGACATGAAAGCGGGCCTGACGCAGATGATTTTTGCCCTGCGCGCCTTGCGCGATCTACACCTGACGCCCGCCCTGACGCCCATTGTCTTTATCAATTCCGACGAAGAGATTGGCAGCCACGAATCCGGCCCGCACATTGAGCGTCTGGCGCAGCAGGTGGCCCGCGTCTACGTGCTGGAGCCTGCTTTGGAGCCGGGCAGCCGGCTTAAAACAGCGCGCAAAGGGGTAGGCGAATTTACCGTTACCGTGCATGGCAAAGCATCCCATGCTGGTCTGGAGCCGGAAAAAGGCGTCAGCGCTATTTTGGAACTCTCTTACATCATCCAGCAGTTAGCCGCCCTGAATGATTGGAAGCGCGGCGTCTCTGTCAATGTGGGCGTCATTTCTGGTGGGGTGCGCTCCAACGTGGTGGCTCCATCTAGCCAGGCCCTGGTGGATGTGCGCATTCCCACCCAGGCAGATGCGCAGGGGGTGGCTGACAAAATACGCGGCTTGCAGCCAACGCTGCCTGGGATTACACTGGAAATAGCCGGCGACATTAACCGGATGCCGCTGGAGCGCACTCCGCGTAACCAGCAGTTGTGGCATCTGGCGCGGCAAATGGGCCAACTGTTGGGGCTGAACCTGGCTGAGGGCGCAGCCGGCGGCGGTTCGGATGGCAACATCACCAGCCCGTATACAGCCACGCTGGATGGTCTGGGGGCAGTGGGCGACGGCGCGCACGCCGCACACGAGTTTGTGCGCCTGGATAAACTGGCGGAGCGTACTGCCTTGTTAGCCCTGCTGCTGCTGGCAGCTTAACCGCTGTCTATCATAAGTTAGCGATATGGGCGTAGGGGTGTATCAGTTTGCGGGTGTAGCGCGCTTGCCAGAATACCCGTAAACCACTGCACCGGTAAACGAAGAACGCCTGTCAAAGGA